>DATCRI010000019.1 GCA_036569045.1 Chthoniobacterales bacterium
GGGCACGCTGGACGAAATCTTGCGAAGCGAGGAATCGCTCACCGCCCAGTATTTGAGCGGTCGCCTGGGGATTCGCGTGCCGAAGGTGCGCGTGGCGCCGCGGAAGAAGCGCGAGCTCGCCGGCGAGATCGGCGACGGCTGGCTGACCGTGCGCGGCGCTCGCGAGAACAATCTCAAGGGGGTGACCGCCGCCTTCCCGGCGGGTTGCTTCACGTGCGTGACCGGCGTCTCCGGCAGCGGAAAATCGACGCTGGTGAACGACATCCTGCGCGCCGCGCTGGCTCGTGACCTGAACGGCGCGAAGGAAAAGCCCGGGGCGCACGACGAGATCGTCGGCACCGAGCAATTCGACAAGGTCGTCGTGATCGACCAGAGCCCGGTCGGGCGCACGCCGCGATCGAATCCCGCCACGTATTCCGGTGCGCTGGGGCCGATTCGCGAACTCTTCGCGCAACTCCCGGCAGCCCGTGTGCGCGGCTACAACTCCAGCCGGTTCTCGTTCAACATGAAGGGCGGCCGTTGCGAGCACTGCCAGGGCGACGGCTTCATCAAGATCGAGATGCATTTCCTCGCGGACGTTTACGTCGAGTGCGAGGTCTGCCGCGGTCGCCGTTACAATCGCGAGACGCTCGAGCTGACCTACAAGGGCAAGAACATTGCCGACGTTCTCGACATGACGGTCGACGAGGCGGCGCGGTTCTTCCGGAACATTCCGTCGCTCTCCGACAAGCTCGACACGATGCTGCAGGTCGGCCTCGGCTATCTGCGGCTCGGCCAGTCGGCGACCACGCTCTCCGGCGGCGAGGCCCAGCGCCTGAAGCTCGCGAGCGAGCTGGCGAGGCGGGCGACCGGACGCACGATCTACATCCTCGACGAACCCACCACGGGCCTGCATTTCGCCGATATCCACAAGCTGCTCGAGGTGCTGATGAAGCTGCGCGATGCGCGCAATACGCTCATCGTGATCGAGCACAATCTCGAGGTCATCAAGACCGCGGACTGGGTGATCGATCTTGGCCCGGAGGGTGGCGATGGCGGCGGGCAGATCCTTGTCGAGGGGACGCCGGAGACGGTCGCGGCTTGCGGGCAGAGTCACACCGGGCGATACCTCAGCACCGTGTTGAACCGATGAACTGGCGTTGTTTGATCCTGCTTCTGGCGCTGCCTTCCGCGAAGGCCGGGGAGGTCGAGGACGCCATTGCCCGGGGCCGGGCGGCCCGGGCGGACGGCGTGCCCGAGGCGGCAATCTACGATCTCAAGAATGCCGCCGGTAACGCGGCCGGTCCCGCATCGCCGCAGGTCGTCGTGGAGCTGATGCGTTGTCTCATCGCGGCAGGCCGCGAGGACGAGGCGGTGCAGTGGGCGCGGCGCACGGTGTTTCGAACCGATCCGGCGGTCATTTTCTGGCGCGCGCAGGCGCTGGCTCAGCATGGTGATTACCGCGCTGCGCTTGCGGACTATCGCCGCGCGGCCGGGGCGGATGCCTCGCTACGAGTGGAGGCGGATCTGGGCAACGCCCGCATGCTGGAGGCGCTCGGCCGCACGGAGGACGCGCTCGCGGTCTACGCGAAGGTGCCGGCGGAGAGTGCGTGGAGCGTCGAAGCCCGGCTGGCGAGTGCGGCCATCCTCATCGACGAGACGCGATTCGACGAAGCGAAGCGGTTGCTCGAGGGGGCGGAATTTCCCGACCGCGCGGCGAAGGATCGGCAACGATATCTGCTGGCCCGCATCGCGCTCGAGAGCGGTGAAGTCGACGACGCTGACCGCCTCTACGAGGGATTCAAGCCGCGCGATCCCCGGCTGGCGGCGGGGTTGACGATCGGCGAAGCGGACGCGCTGCTGCGGCGGAGTCACGAGGACAAGGCGGAGGATCGCATCGAGACCTTCGTGCGTGAAAATCCAGGCAATCCGCTGATCGGCGACCTGCTCGCGAAACTCGACGAGGTGCGGAGCCGCGAGCGGGATCCTTCGAGTTCGACGCTCAAGCAGTGGGAGAACGACAACGACAATCCGATTCTTTCCACCACCGCAACATTCTACCTCGCCCGCGGTGACGAGCGGCAGGGTCGTCTTGACCGGGCGATCCGGAATTACCGCGAGTTCATTCGGCAGAATCCCGGCCATCCCCTGCGCGTAGTCGCGACGGTGCGTCTGGCCCGCCTGCTCGTTGCCGGCGGACAGATCAATGATGCCGCCGCGGTGCTGGCGGCCGCGGAGGCGCCCACGGATCGCGCGGACGATGCCCGGCTGCGCTTCCTGCGCGGGGCCACGGAATTCCAAAACAGGGACTTTGCCGCGGCCACAAAGACCTTTGTCGACGCCGCCAATCGCGAACCGGCAATCGCGGAAAGTGCCCTGGCCAACGCCGCCCTGGCGGCAATCGACGCCGGCAACGATCCGCTGGCGGCGGAAATTCTGAACGCACTTCGCAAGGAAAGCCTGGGCATGGCGCGGCGAATCGAGCTCGCGCAGGCCTTCCAGAATGCGCGGGCCGAGCGGCCGGACGCGGGGGAGCAGCTTGCCTGGCTGGCGAGCCAGGGCGGCATGATCGGCGAGCGGGCGCGACTGGCGTCGGCGGAGTGGCGTTGGGAGCAAGGCGATCGATCCGGCGCGCAGGCGGAGTTTCGGCGGATCAACAATTCCAAGGCCGCCGGCGTGGGCGACCAGAAGGATTATTTCGCGGTGTATCTGGCCGACGACGGCTCCGCGAGGTGCGTGGATGCGGTGGTGCAGGCCGCTCAGGATTTTCTCACGCGTCACCCCGGGGCTTCCCGGGAGGCCGACGTGCGGATGAAGCTGGGCGAGGTGCTCATGCGGGCCGGCGATTATCGCGGCGCCCGGGTGCAATTCGAGGAGGCCTCGAAGCACACGAATGACTCCGCGAGGCGCCAGAGTGCGCTTTTTCTCGCAGCCCGAGCCGCGGCCGGCAGCATGTCGCCGGAGGAAATCGACGCGGCAATCTACACGTTGCTCGAGGCGGTCGCTTCGGACAAATCCAGTGACCTCGCGACCCAGGCCCGGTGGGAACAGGCGATGCTGCAAAGCGCGCGCGGGCGGTTCGAAGAGAGCGTGAAGCTGCTCGATAGTCTCATCGCGGCAACGAAGGATCCGCGTCTGCAGTTCGCGGCGCGGTTGAAGAAGGGGGACGCGCTTCTCGAGTGGAGCCGGACGCAGCCCGCTCGCGCCGCGGAGGCGATCAAGGAATGGCGCGCCGTCGCCGCTTCGCCCGATGCCCTGCCCGCGGAACGGAACGAGGCGCTCACCCATGCCGCCAACGCCAGCGAGCAGATCGGCGACGGCGATGGCGCGATCTCGGCCTACTACGAGGTGCTCACCGCTCCGCGTGACCGGCAGGCCGAGTATTTCTGGTATTACAAGGCCGGTTTCGCGGCGGCCCAGCTCCTCCTCAAGCAAGGCCGCACGAAGGAAGCGGTCGCCATCTACGAGAAGATGGCCGCCGTTCCCGGGCCGCAGGCCGCCGAGGCGAAGGAGAAAGTAAAGCGCTTGCGGCTGGAGAACTTTATTTGGGAAGATTGATCTTCCATCCCATGGCTATCACCGATCACGTCAAGCTCTTCATTCCCGGCCCCATCGAGGTCTCGGAGAAAACCTTTCGCGCGTTCTGCACCCCGATGATCGGGCACCGCAGCGGCGACTTCAAAAAACTCTACGGCGGAATCCAGCCGCAGCTGCAGACGCTCTTCGGCACCACGCAGCCGGTCTTTCTCTCGACGTCCTCTGCCTGGGGCGTGATGGAAGGCGCGCTTCGCAACCTCGTCGCGAAGAAGGTGCTCAACTGCATGAACGGCGCCTTCTCGGACAAATGGTTCGACGTCAGCAAGCGTTGCGGCAAGGCCGCCGAGGCGTTGCAGGTCGAGTGGGGACAGCCGATCACGCCCGAGGCGGTGGACGCTGCGCTCGCGACCGGCGAGTTCGACGCGATCACGCTCATTCACAACGAGACCTCGACCGGCCTGCGCAATCCGCTTCCGGAGATCGCGGCGGTCGTTCGCAAATATCCCGAGGTGATGTTCATCGTGGATACCGTTTCGTCGTTCTCGACGGAGCCCATTCCGATGGACGAACTCGGCATCGATGTGCTGCTCACCGGCAGCCAGAAAGCCCTCGCGCTCCCGCCCGGCCTCGCGCTGTTCAGCGTCTCGGAGAAGGCTTTCGAGCGCGCGGCCACGATGAAGGATCGCGGCTACTACTTCGACTTCATCGAATTTCGGAAGAACCAGCAGGATGACATGACCCCGAGCACGCCGGTGATTTCGCACATCTACGCGCTGCGCTCGAAGCTCGAAGACATCTTCACCGAGGGCGTCGAGGCCCGCCACGCCCGCCATCGGAAACTCAACGGCATCGTCCACGAGTGGGTGAAGGCGCGCGGGTTCGAATTCTTCGCGCCGGAAGGCTACCGCTCCCTCTCGCTGACCTGCGTGAAGAACAACCGCGAGGTCGACACCGCCGAGTGGATCAAGCGGCTGCGCGAGAAATACCACTGCGTGATCGACGGCGGCTACGGCAAGATCAAGGGCAAGTCTTTCCGCATTTCGAACATGGGCGACGAGACCGAGGAGACGATCACCGAACTCCTCGGCTGGCTCGACGACACGCTGCCGGCGTAACGCTGGCGGCCCTCAGGACCCCACCACGGGCGGTGGGGTCGGCGTCATTGTCGGCGTGGGCGTCGGAGTTTCGAGAGGTGTGGGCGACGGCGTGGATGGCGCCGTGGCCTCGTGAATGCGCTCCTTCATGTCACTGGCGGCGTCCTTGATCGCGTCGCCGGCTTTTTGGAGCGTTGGCTGTGCCTTTTGCGCGGCTTCGCGCGTGGCGGCCGCGGCGCTGGCGGCCGCGTCTTTGGTCGCTTCCAGAGCAGCGGCGGCGGCTTCCTTTGCCTCGCGAGCGGCCCGCTGACCGGCCGTTTCTTCCGTTGGCGTCGGAGCGGGAGTGGGCGTCGGAGTTGCGTCGGCGACGGGCTTGGGGCCATCGCACGCGGCGAGGGCCACGGCAAACGCGCAGAGGGTGGGGATGAGTGTCTTCATACCGAAGGAGGTTCGCTTCCCGGTCGGGGAGTGCGCGGATTTAATTTGCGAGGCGGGCGTCGACATCGGCCTTCAGGGCCGCCCACGCGGCGGTGAGCTTGTCGGCAGCGATCGTTTTCGATCCCGCGACATCGGCCGTCGGCGCCTCGGCCGCGAAAAGGTAGAACTTGATCTTCGGCTCGGTGCCGGAAGGACGCACCGCCACCCGCACGCCATTCGCGATCTCGAAAATCGTCATGGCTTCCTTCGGCAGGGCGTCTCCTTCGCTGTCGATCAATCCGCCGAGCGAAAAATCGCGGACTTCCGTGACCGCCGCTCCGGCAATTTCCGTGGGCGGATTTTCGCGGTAGGAGGTCGCGAGTTTTTGAATCTTCGCCGCGCCATCGGCGCCGTCCATCACGAGCGATTCGCTGCGCTCGAGGTGCACGCCAAATTCCGCGAAGAGGGTGTCGAGCAGCTCGGGCAGCGTGACTCCCGTCGTGCGGGCGTAGGCGGCGACCTCGGTGAGCATCACGGCGGCGGCGTTGGCATCCTTGTCGCGAACGAAATCCGCGCCGCTGTAGCCGTAACTTTCCTCGCCGCCGAAGACGAAGGTCGTGTCGCCGGTCTTCTCGTATTTCGCGAGCTTCTCGCCGATGTATTTGAAGCCGGTGAGCGTCTCGACGCAGCGCAGGCCGAACTTCTTCGCCACGGCCTTCTGGAGGTCCGTCGTCACGAACGTCTTCACGATCACGCCGCTCGCGGCGGTGGCCGGAGTGAGTCGGCCGGACTCGAAGAACTTCATCGCGCGATACCAGGCCATGAGCGAGCCAAGCTGATTGCCCGTGAGCAGGTGCAGCCGGCCGTCGGGACCGCGCGCGGCGACGCCGAGGCGGTCGGCATCGGGGTCCGTCGCGAGCACGAGGTCAGCGCCTTCGGCGTCGGCCTGCTCCATCGCGAGGGTAAGGGCCTCGGAGTTCTCGGGATTCGGTGATTTGACGGTCGGGAAACGGCCGTCGGGAACGTCCTGCGAAGCGACGGTGGAGACTTCGCAGCCGATCTTGCGCAGGACGGGAACCGTGGACACGCCGCCCACGCCGTGCAGCGGCGTGAAGACGATTCGCAGTTTCGCGTCGCGGACGATCTGCGGGTCGAGGAGCAGCGTCTCGAGCTGGGTGATGTAGGCGGCATCGACCTCCGCGCCGAGCGCACGCAGGGTGCCGGGCTCGGCGGCGGGTTCGTAGCGCTCGCCGGCGACGGCGTTCACCCGGGCGATGATCCCGCTCGCGTGCGGCTCGACGATCTGGCCGCCGTCGGCAAAGTAGACCTTGTAGCCATTGTATTCCGGCGGGTTGTGGCTCGCGGTGAGGTTGATGCCCGCCGCCGCGCCGGTTACGCGCACGGCGAACGAGAGTTCGGGCGTCGAACGAGCTCCCTCGAACAGCCGGGCGTCCACGCCAAGGTCGCTGATGACTTTCGCCACGAATTCCGCGAACTCGCGCGAAAAATGGCGGGTGTCGTGCGCGATGCAAATGCCCGGGGGCGTCGAGCGTCCGGTCTCGGCCTGCCAGGCGAGCACGTAGGCGACGAGACCCTGCGTGGCGCGGCTGAGATTGTAGAAGTTCATCGCGTTCGTGCCGACGCAGGGGTGCTCTGGGCGATCGTTCGGGCCGCCGGCGCCCTGTTCGGCCCGGGTGACGACGGCGCCGATGGATTTCCCGCGCAGACCGCCGGTGCCGAAGGCGAGAGTGCGGAAGAAGCGGTTGTCGAGTTCGCTCCAGTTCCCGGCGGCGACGAGCTCCTCGATGGCAGCGACGGCCACGGGTGGGGGATCCTGCGCGAGAAAGGCGGAAAGGTTGTCGGCGGAGGCTTCGAGAAGGAGGCCGTGCGCGGCGGCTTCGCGGATACGGTGGGAAATATCGCTCACGGCGCGAGACGCTACAAATCCGTGAGGGGTGGCTCAAGTCCGCACTCGAACCGAAATGGTTTTCGCTTTTGGGCCGAAATTCCGCCGCCTATGGAGGAGGCATGCCGCTCAAGCGCTGCCCGAAGTGTGGAAAATATCTGACGCAGGAATCTCGCGACGCCTGCACGTGTGCGGACCGTCCGCCGTCCGGACCCGGGATGGACGGCGCGCGATTCGTGAAGACGCTGCTCGTCATTGCCGGGCTGCTCGCGCTGCTATCGATCGGCGTTTACCACGGCATTGCCTGCCTCCGCGAGCTTCACGGCCTCTCCGGGCTCTCCCATTGAGGCCGCGCGCACGGTGAGCCCTATTCGGGAATCGTCTCGCCGCGGATGAGGTCGTCGTAGTTCTGGCGTTCGCGGATCACGTTCCACTTCGTGCCATCGACGAGAACCTCGGGAAGCAGCGGGCGGCTGTTGTAGGTCGAGGACATCACGAAGCCATACGCGCCGGCGCTCAGCAGGGCGATGCGATCACCGCTCGCGAGCGGCGCAATGGCGCGGTCCTGCGCGAAGAAGTCACCGCTCTCGCAGACCGGGCCGACGACGTCCATCACGACGGGTTCGCCAGCGGCTTTCCGGAGCGGATGAATTTCATGGTGACCCTCGTAAAGCGCCGGGCGGATGAGGTCGTTCATCGCGGCGTCGACGATGGTGAAAATCTTCGTCGGCGTCTTCTTCACGTAGAGGACGCTCGAGAGCAGCGCGCCGGCATTGCCCACGAGAAAGCGGCCCGGCTCCAGCAGGATCTTCAGGCCCAGCGGGCGCAGAAGCGGGACGACGGCCTCGGCGTAGGCCTCCGGCGTGATGCGACGGGGATGATCCTTCGCGGTCCACCAGGCCGGGTCGCCGCTTTCGAGCGCGGGATCGTAGACGATGCCGATGCCGCCGCCGATGCTGAAGAACTCGATCGCGTAGCGCGCCTTGAGGGTCTCGACGAGCGGGATGAGCTTGCCGACAGCCTCGGCGAACGGCGCCGGGTCGAGGATCTGCGAACCGATGTGCGTCTGCACGCCGCGGATGCGCAGGTGCTTGCGAGTCGCGGCCTCGGCGTAGACGGCCTCGGCGCGGTCGAGGCCAATGCCGAACTTATTCTTACTCTTGCCGGTGGAGATGTATTTGTGCGTGCCGGCGTCGACGTCGGGATTCACGCGGATGGCGATCGGCGCGATCACGCCCAGGCCCGCGGCGACCTCGTCGATAAAGGCCAGCTCGGCCTCGCTTTCGACGTTGAAGCAATGGACGCCCTCGCGCAGTGCCTGCTCGATCTCGGGCCGGGTCTTTCCGACGCCGGCGAATGTGCAATGCGCCGCGTCGCCGCCGGCACGCTGCACGCGGAACAGCTCGCCGCCGGAGACGATGTCGAAGCCGGCGCCCTCGGCCACGAGGAGATTCAGGATGGCGATGTTCGAGTTGGCCTTCACCGCGAAGCAGATCTGGTGATCGAGTTCGGCGAGCGCGCGATCGAGGCGCTGGAAGTTCGTGCGAATCGTCTCGGCGGAATAGACGTAGGCGGGCGTGCCGACGGCGTCGGCGATGGAGGTGAGCGGGACGCCCTCGCAGGTGAGGGCGTCTTCAACGTAACGGAAGGAATGCATGGTCGAGAAATTGATCGCGGATGAGTGTTCCCCGGCGAATGGGAGGAAACTCCTGCCCGGAAAGCGCTTGGGAAACTTGATGAAACCGCGAACCGCGCCCATCTTCAAGGCCGTGGAAGGCTTTTGCCCGATTTCCCTCCGGTCGGCTTTCGTGGCGGGAGTCCTCGCCCTGGGCTTCGTCGCGCCTCTGCACGCCGATTATCTCGACGAGATCGGCTATCGCGATCTCGTGGCCGAGCTGCAGGCAGCGGGCAAGACGGTGCCCGACGGAACGGGAGTCACCGTGTCGCAGGTCGAGGCGAGCCTCGGAACGGACACTTCGGTTACGCCGAATACCTACGCCTACCTGGCGGACCAGTCCCTGTTCACGGGAGTGACGATTACAAACGCGAGTGGTTCCTCCTATCCTGCGGCAATCTCCAGTCATGCGAATGAAGTCGGCTTCCACCTGTTCGGAGACGCGAGCATGGGCTCTGGAATCACCGCCGTGACCGCGTATCTCGCTGACCATTGGGTTGGAAGCGGGAGTCTGAATTTCACAACGACCGGATTCTCGCCGCTGGCACCGCTCACGGAGGGACGCGACGTGGCAAATTTTAGCTGGGTGGGCACGACCGGATCAGCGGCGAACGATCAACTCATTTTGAATCGTCTCGATTACCAGATTCAGCGAGACGACTACGTGGCCGTCGTCGCGGTGAATAATGGGTCGGTCGCTCAGAACCTCCTTGCGAGTGCCTACAATGTCATCAGCGTGGGTGTGACGAGTGGCAATCATGCGTCCGGCTCGAGTTCGGAGGTGAATTCTGCCGTCACCTATCCGCAACTCGTCGTGCCGGAGAGTGCGACGAGCTACGCGACCCCGGTCGTCAGCTCCGCGGCGGCGTTGCTCGTCCAGACGGCGCGCGGCTCTTCGACGACTTCGGCAAACGGCACGAAGTCTGAGGTGGTCAAGGCGATCCTGCTCGCAGGGGCGACCAAGAGTGAGTTCACCACCTGGAGCCGAAGCGATACGTCACCGCTGGACGCAACGTTCGGGGCCGGTGAATTGAACGTGCAGAACAGTTCTCACATCCTCACGGCGGGCGAGCAGACGGCGAACGCAGTGGTCGCAACTACCGGCTGGGATTTCAACTCGATCGCGCTCAACGCCACCGTCAGCTATACCTTCGACCTCGCGGCGACGGGAGACCTGAGCGTCGCGCTCACGTGGAATGCGATCTACTCGGAGGTGAACTTCAACGCCCTGTCGCTGTCGCTCGCGGATTTGAATCTGTCTCTCTACGAGATCGGGACGGGCGGTGCGCTCACCCTCGTGCAGCAGAGTCTTTCCTCGGGAAATATCGAGGCGCTTTGGGTGACCGATCTCGCCGCCGGTGATTACGTGCTGAAAGTGACCTACGCGAGCAATGCCAGCGGCTTTGGCTCGACCGCGGAATACGCGGTGGCCTGGCAGACGACCTACACCGGGTTCGTGGCCGTGCCGGAGCCCGCCTTCACCGCGCTGATCGTCGCCGGCGGGCTCGTGATGGTCGTCACGCTGCGCCGCCGGGTGGCGCGATCCCTTTAGGAATTCGCGATCAGCGGGGTGATGACCTCGAGGGACTTCAGGTAGAGCGGGTGCTTGCCGCCGCGGCTGAGTTCCATCAGCAGGGTCTCGGCAATGCGGTCGCGTCCCGCCGGAAGGAGCTGGCTCGAGGGCTCGAAGCTGCCGCCTTTCATCGAGGCGTGGAAGAATTCCTCGCCGGCCGCGCGCTCGAGCTGGAACTCGGCGTCGCCGGCGGTGAGGCGGCAGGTGGAAATGCAGGCGCCGGCTTTTTCGGTGAGTTCGAAGGGAATCTCGCGATGGTCCGGCGTGCGGAAGGAATGGCGGCCCAGCACGGTCTCGAGCTTCCAGCCGAGCTGGTGCGCGAGCCAGCCGAGCAGGAGCAGGGCAGAGACACGAGCGTGGGCGGCATGGATGATTTCCACGCGGTCGATCTTCTGGAGATACGGCAGCGCGCAGGCGTTGTCGAAGAAGTGGGCAAGGCCGGAACGCAGGCTCAGCAGACGCGTCCAGTTCAGGTCGCACAGAATGGTGCGTTGCTCGCCGAGGGCGGCGATTCTCCGGACGAGCGCGAATTGCGCGGCGGGATCGTCCCAGGAGTTGCTGTCGAAGATGAGGCGGTCGATCCAGCTCCAGAGGCGGGAGTCGAGGGGCTCGTGGAAGTTCGCCTGCCACCAGAAGCAGAGGGGCAGGTCACTATCGAGGTGCGAAAAGACGACGTTCGAGAGCGCGGAGGGCGAGTTGCCGTCGAGCTGGAAGGTGATCTGCTCGGAGCAAATCTCGCGCTTGTCGGCGGCATGGCAATGGGCGTTGATCCAGGCCTGGGCCGAGCGGCTGGCGGCGGCGCGGTTCGCATAGACGAGAATCGCGCGGCAGGCGTGCTGGCTGGCGATCTGGCCGATCATCTCGGTGATCGGTTCGACCGACTCCGCGGCCTCGGTGTAGATGGCGAGGTTGATGAGCGACGCGCGCGTCTTGTCGCCGATGTTTTCCCAGAGGCGGCCGAGTTCCTTCTCGATGCGGCCGATCTCGACGGGCAGGCCGGGAGAAAAGGCGGGATCGAGCGTGGCGGAGGAGGATTCTGTGCTCATGGCAGAGTTTTACAGCCGTCTCCAGGTCGCGCCGGAGCGTTGCACGAGTCCGTCGGCCTCATCGGGGCCCCAGGTGCCGGCGGCGTAGGTCGCCAGCGGACCGCCTTCGCCGCTGTCCCAGGCGGCCTTGATCGCGTCGACGAATTTCCAGGCCTCCTCGACTTCGTCACGACGGGCGAAGAGCGTGGCGTCGCCGGCCATGGCATCGAGCAGCAGGCGCTCGTAGGCCTCGGGCGTGGCCTTGCCGAAGGACGTTCCGTAGTGGAAGTCCATCTTCACGGGCTCGATGCGCAGGCTGGAGCCGGGGAGCTTCGACGACATGCGGAGCGAAACGCCTTCGTCGGGCTGAATGCGGATGACGAGGACGTTGTCGTCGATCGTCTGGCCGGTCTGGCGGAAGAGAACTGGCGGCACGCTCTTGAAATGGAGGGCGATTTCGGTCGCGCCTTTCGGGAGGCGCTTGCCGACGCGGATGAAGAAGGGAACCCCGGCCCAGCGCCAGTTGTCGACGTTCGCCTCGAGGGCGACGTAGGTCTCCGTCTGCGAGTCGGCGGGCATGTTTTCCTCCTGGAGGTAGCCGACGACGTCCTCGCCGTTCACGGCGCCGGCGGTGTATTGCGCGCGCACGGTGTATCTGGCGACCTCGCTGCCGGAAATGCGGCGCAGCGAACGGAGAACCTTCACCTTTTCATCGCGAATGGCGTCCGCGCTGAGATCCGTGGGCGGTTCCATCGCCGTGAGGGTGAGGAGCTGGAGCAGGTGGTTCTGCACCATGTCGCGCATGGCGCCAGATTTGTCATAGTAACCGGCCCGGCCGCCGACGCCGAGCGGCTCGCTCGCCGTGATCTGGACGTGGTGAACGTAGCGGGCGTTCCAGAGTTGCTCGAAGATGGCGTTCGCAAAACGCATCACCATGATGTTCTGCGCGGTTTCCTTCCCGAGGTAATGGTCGATGCGATAGGTGTCGCGCTCGTGGAAGGAGCCGTCGACCATGTCGTTGAGGAAGACGGCGGTCTCGAGGTCGGTGCCAAAGGGCTTTTCCACGATCACGCGGGCCCAGCTTCCTTCGGCCGCCTTGTTGAGGCCGCTCTTGCGCAGGTTCTCGAGGATGATCGGGAACTGGTCCGGGCCGGCGGAGAGATAAAAGAGGCGGTTGCCCCGGGTGCCACGCTGGGCGTCGAGTTCGTCGAGGCGCCGGGCGAGGGATTCGTAGCCGGCAAGGTCGTCGAAGGCGCTGCGGTGATAGAAGAGCCCGCTGGCGAAGTTCGCCCACAGCTCGTCGTTGATCTTCTGGCGCGAAAATTTGCGAGCGGCCGTCTCGAGCTCGGTGCGGAAGACTTCGTCGGTTTTGTCGCGGCGGGCGAATCCGACAACCGAGATGGACGGCGGGAGATTGCCATCGGCGGCGAGGTTGTAGAGAGCGGGAACCAGCTTGCGGTGGGTGAGATCGCCGGTGGCGCCGAAAATGACGAGCGAGCAGGGCTCGGGAACCGAACGGCTGAGGAGTCCTTCGCGAAGTGGGTTGATGACGCTGTCTTTCGGCATGGGTTGGGAAATGGACTCGTCTTGTAACCCGCTGGCGGGACGATGACAAGCCACCCATCCGCGGCATGACGCGGTCTCGATGAAATCCCTTCATCGAGACGATCTGCGGAGTGGCGACCGGAGCGAAACGCGTGCTCCCGGAGGCGGCTACTTGCCGTATTTCTTCTTCAGCGCCTTGAGTTGCGCTTTCAATTTCTTGAGCTTTTTGGCCTTTGCCACGGGGTCCTTGATCTTCTTGGCCTTCTTGATGGCGGCGTTGATCTTTTTCAGCTTGGCGGCGTATTCGGCGTCCTTGGGGTCCACCGCGGCGACCACGGCACCGACCTTCACGCGCGGCGTGCCGGTATCGATATTCGGCCACTCTTCACCCGGCGGCAGCAGGAAAGCCTGCCAGTAATAGGTGCCGCCGACCGTGAAGGCGCTGAGGGCGCTGGCCGAGACGGTGATCTTTTTGTTCTGGGTGCCGGCGGCGACGAAGGTGGGTGTCGCGCGCGGGGTGCCGCCCACGAATGTGACGGTGCCGTCGGTGGCGACCTGGACGATGTTCACGATGAGGTCCGCGTCGGTGGGTGAGCTCACGGTCAGCGGAACGCTGAAGGTGCCCGTCGCGGGAATGGAGGCGGGCACCGACGCGAGGCTGATGAAGGGATTCACGGCCGTGAACTCCGTGATGCCGGCGATCCACGTCTTCGCCGCGCGCTGGGCCTGGATATAGGAGGTGAATCCGGAGGAGATCGCCGCGTCGTCCGTGAGGCGCCAGTCGACGATCTTCTGCGTCGTGTCTTCAATTTTGTTGTAATTGAACCACACGATCATCTTCAGCATCGGGAACTTGAACGAGATGTCGAGAGCCTCCTGGATGTCGCCGCTGGTGTTGAAGAGCTGCTTCCACCAGGCCTGCTTGATGGCGAAATTCGTGCCCGAGCCGCCGATCGAGGGATCCAGGCTGAAAAGTGCCGAGGTCTCCGGAACGACCATCGGCTTCTTGTGCGTGGAAGCGCTGCCGCTGTAGACCTCGTAGAAATCCGGGACCTGGCTGTAGCCGGCGACGAGGTTCGAGAATTCCTGATCGTCCGGCACGCGGTTCTCGATCTGGCCGCCAGAGTTGTAGCCCCAGTGATAGACCGACATGCCGACCCAGTCGACGTAGGCGTCGCCGGGGTAGTAGGGCGAATACGGGTCGTCCGCGGAGGTGAACTGCCCGTCGTTGTTCGTGTCGAGTTCGGGGAAGGTGAGCGTGGTCGAGCCGAAGGGGTAGCCAAGGCCGTTGGTCGGCGACCAGACCATGGCGGTGTGCTTCGTGACCGCGTGAACGGCATCGGCCACCATCCTGAAGGCCGCGATGTAGGCGGTCGGCTTCTGGCCCCAGACATACCAGGAGCCATTCATCTCGTGGCCGAAGCGGACCATTAGCTTGGCGCCTTGGCCCTCGTAAAGGGCGCAGCGGGCGGCGAATTCGTCGCAGGCCGCCTGGGTGACGGTGTTGAGGCCGCCATCGGGCTCCAGAGTGATGAGGGTGACGGCGCCGATCAGGCTGTTCCGGGCGACAAGGTCATCGAGATCCGTCTCGTCGCCACCGTTGAGGGGAAATTTGCAAAAGATTCCGTAGGTGGCGGGCGCGAGTCCGAGGGCCGATTTCCAGTTTACGGTGAGAAGGTCCGGGGTCTGGGCGCTGACGCCGAAATAGCATCCCGTCTCTGGCTCGAGGGGCGCCAGGGCTGCCGCCGGAGGCACCACGGTGAGCAATCCCAGACAGGCGAGCGCCCAAAGCTTTCCGATCAAATGTTTCCCGTTTTCCCGTCCCGAACCCGTATTCGTCATTAAGCGATGAAGTTGGGGCCACTGGGGTGGACTTTTCGCAAACCGCCGTCAAGTGAAATACCGGCTTGCGGCGGGCGGTGGCAGTAATGGACGTTGCATCCGGACAAGGGTTCCGTTATGCGTCCCCGCCCAAGGGGAAAAGAATAGTGACCGACGCCAACGCGGAAGAACCAGCACCATCGAGCGGATTTTCTTCCTCGCCAGAGGACGAGAGCCGCGACATTCGGGAGAGACTCGAGACGATCCTGGCCGAGGTGGCCTCCCCGGGCGCCGGTGGCGGCCACGATCCCGTGATGACCCTGCTGGCGCACTCGGTCGAGACGCCGGCCACTCGTGAACGGCGCGAGCAGGTGCGCTGGAGCTTTTCGCTGGGGTTTCCGCTCGTGGGGTGGCTCGGAGACATGAAGACGAGCTTCCAATACCGGCCGCTGAATGTTTCGGCGGGCGGCATGCAGTTGGAGGTGCAATTGCCTCCCGAACGCAGCCTCGACGTGGGCGAACACGTCGACCTCTGCCTGCCGTTTCACGTCGACAGCGAGATTCTGAACCACTGCGACCTGCGCTGGGTCGTGCCGCGGGGGGAGAAATTCATTTGCGGGGCCAAGCTCAGCCACCGCGCCAATGGCGACTACGGCGTGATGTTCGATTTTTCGTCCGGGATATCGGTCGCGGGTCATTCTTCGGGAAAACCCTATGAGAAGCTCACCGAACTTTTCCGGTGGGTGCTCGAAGACGCGATCTTCGTGAAGCGGGCGATGATTCTCTATCTCGGCCACCTTGCGCCTCTGCTGGCCCGGCTCTCGAACGTCGATCGGGTGGCGCTGACGTTGTTCAAGCGCATGAGCCTCGACCGCACCGAGCAGCGCATTCGCGAGAACATCGCGACGCTCGAGGAGCTGATGCAGGGGTTCGGCGAGCTGCACGAAGACGAGGCTCTCGGCGAATTTCTACGCCGGTTTCGCCACGCCATCCGCCCGGAGATCAACGAGTTCTCGCTGCGGCGCCTGCTGCGCACGCCGGAGAGCGAAGTCTACCTGCGGTCGATCCGGCTCTCGGACCACAAACTGGCGACGCATTACAATTCGCTCGTCCTGCTGGCCGAGGAGTTCACGCGACCGCCGGGAAGCTAGGGCGTGGCCGTTCGGGTCGTCCTGATCCGGCGCTCGCGGCGAAACAGGCCGACTTTTTCGGTCGGACGATTGAAGTAGAGGATCGTCCCGATCATCGCGGCATTGTAGGCGCACCAGATGATGTTGCCGAAGACGGCCGCGGGTGAAAGCGTGCCGTAAATGACGTGGTTGAGGCCCCAGGCCACCGTCACGATCAGAATGCAGAACACGGTGAGCTGCGGCCACAGTCGATAAAGGGGGAGCGAGGTCGCGCCTTCCTTGGACGTCACGCGGAACTTGCCGCGAATGCCGAGCAGCCCGCAGGCGGAGGCCATCATGTAGATCGGGAAGCTGATGACGTTCATGGTCATTCCGCTGAAGACGTCGGCCGTGCTGTAGCCCCGGTAGCGCAGTGACCCAATGAAGGCCCAGAACGTGAAGGCGAGGTAGGGGATGAACAGCGCGAAGAAGATCTCCGGCCGGGCGAGACTGCGCGGGAACCCGAAGAAGACGTAGAGCGCGGGAAACGACCAGATGATGAGCCAGACCCAGCCGACGCAGTAGAACGAGACGGAGGCAAAATACTCCAGCCAGCGACGCGGCGAGAACGCGAAGGGGTTCTTCAGGAACTCTTTGATCACCATGCGCAGCAAGCCCACGGTGCCGGAGGCCCACCGGAATTGCTGCTTGAAGAACGAGCCGAGATCCTGCGGCCCCATGCCGAACGCGCATACCCGGTTGACGTAGGTGGACCGCCAGCCGCGGAGGTGCAGTTTGACGGATGTTGCGAAATCTTCCGTCACGGAGGATTCGTCCATGCCCCCGACGTCTTCGAGGGCGGCTACGCGGAACATTACGTTCGTGCCGCAGCACGGCATGGTATCCAGCATGCCCTTGCCCTCGCAGATGTATTCGTAAAACACGGCCTGTTGGGCGGCAGCGCCGTTGGCGACGCGGTTCGTCGTGATGTTCGAGTAGAACTGCGGGGTCTGGACGAACGCAAGCCGGTCGTCCGCTTCGAGCTGGGCCACCAGCGGATCGGCAAAATCCGCCAGCGGATTCATGTCCGCATCGAAGATGGCGAGATACTTGGCGTCGCGGAGTTCGTTGACGTTTTGATTTGGCGCGACTTCGAACCCGGGCTCGTCCCGGCCGGCGAGGAAGCTCAGGAAATCGTTGATCATTCCGGCCTTGGCGCCGCGCCACTTGTGCCGAAAGACGTTGATTCCGATCTGGCGGGCGAGGGCATCGACATCGGACCGATAGCGGGCGAGCGCGGGATTTGTCGCGACGTCGTCGTAAGGGGTGTCGTCGAGGAGGAAAAGCCGCCGGTTGGGGTAGGTGAGGTTCCGGAAGCAGATCATGTTCGCTTCGAGCACGGACAGCGGTTCGCGATAGGAGCAGATGGCGAAAGCCACGGGGGGAAAGGTGATCAGCGGGGCGGGAGTCGCCACGATGCGATCGGGATCGATCGCGTGGGCATTGACGTGGGCGACATTCGAGAAATACGCCACCGCGTGAAGGAACATGAAAATCTCGCAGGCGATGAGCAGCGCCATGGCGATGGTCTCGGGAATGTTCAGCTCGCTGATCGAGATGAGAATCGCGTGCCCGATGATGTAAAGCACGGCCAGGACGAGCGCGGCGATCGTCACGAAGATGATCGTCCGCGCGGGCAGGGTCGACGATTTAGAAGGCATAGGCGACGGAGACGGAGGCGGTGGCGCCGTTCCATTGCTGGGAACGCTCGATCCAGCCGCCGAGGTCGACGAGGAGGTTGCGGACGATTTCGCAGCGCAGGGCGGCGTCGAAGGCGATGGCGGGATTGCCGTCCGTGTCGAGACTGCCCTTCACGCCGGCGCGGTAACTGAGTTCGTTCTGATCGGCGGCGCCGGCTGGCCGCAACGATTGCTCCCAGTTCATGCCGAGGGAGCCGCGAAAGTAGTTTTGGGGCGTCCAGTAGGGATGGATCACGTTCGTTTCTTCGCTGTCGGTGAACTCGGACACGCTCTCGTGCTGCGTGGTGAGATACTGCCCGCGCAGTTCCGCGACGAGCTTGCCGGGCGCCTGGAGGAGGACGAAGCCCGCGCCTCCGTCGGCGCCGAACTGGAGATTTCCGTCCGAGTAGCCGCGGAGCTGGGCGCCGCCGGAGAGCTCGAGGAAGGAGAGCGGCTGGCTCTCGAAGGACAGCCGGCCGGTGTCGGTCTGCGTGCCCTGCGTGAAGTTATAGCGATTCGTGAGGGCGTCCTCGTGCTGGTAGCTGGCGGAGATGCCGAGAGCCTTCGAGGGATTGAAGGCCAGGAGCGCTCCGCCGGTGTGGGTGTCGCGAACGGTGGGCGTGAAGTAATTCTTGAAGGTGTAGTTCAGGTTCACCCGCCAGGAAGCGGCGATCCGGTAGTCGACTGTCGCCGTTGCGCCGGTCGCGTAGTAGGGCGAGGCGACGCCTTCGGGCTGCTCGATCCAGGTGCGCGAGCCAAGCGTCATCCGGAGATGATCGTTGAAGCGGAAATCGCCCTCCGTGGTGAAGATATTCCGCGAGATGTCGGCCATGCGGCCGGGGGAATCCTCGTTGATGAAGAGGTAGCTCGTGCGGACCCGGTTGCGCAGCTCGTCGGTGATCTGGCGTTCCGCGTTTTTCGCAAACACGGCGTGGGAATCGGACTCCGCCAGGTCGCGGTAGGCTGCGCGCGCGGCGTCCAGCTCGCCCGCCCCGCGGAGGGCCGCGGCCCGGCCGTAGGCGGCGGAGATATTGTCCGGTTCGAGGGTTTGCAGCTCGGTGTAGTCGCGCACGGCCACCGCGTAACGTCCCTCGCGCAGGGACGCCATGGCGCTGGCTTCCAGGGCGGTCGCGGTGCGGACGTTCTGGGGAATCGATGCGCAATCGATCACGGGCTGGAGCAGTGCATTCACGGTGCCGGTTTCGTGGCAGATTTCCGCGACGCGGGCGGCCTGCCGGCGAAGGGCGACGTCCCGCGGATTCGCCATCACCGCGCGGCGGTAAAAGCCGAGCGCCTTTCGGGGCTGATCCTGGGCGAAGAGGACTTCTGCCAGTCGTTTGAGGAGCTGGGGATTGTGGGGATCGCTCCGGAGGGCGGAACGGAGAGCGGCCTCCGCATCGGCGGGGGATTTACATTCGAGGGCGAGCTCGGCAGAGGCGACCACGAGATCCGTTCGCATCGGTTGGCGAATGGCGAGCCGGGCCAGAGTCTTCCCGGCGCGCGCCTGCGCCTGACCGGCGCTGGCGGCCTCGAGGTAGATGGCGACAAGCTCCGGCTGGTGGGTAGCGCCTCCCAGTCGAGTCTCGAGGAAGTCCATGGCGTCCTCGTGGCGACCGAGCTTCTGGAGGGTGCCGGCATACCAGACGATTTCCTCGGGACTGAGGGGGCGCCTTTCCTGGAGCAGGGCGAAATCGCGGGCGACGATGTCGAGCTGGCCGAGCTCGGATGCCGTGTTGCGATGTTCTTCAAGAAGCGTGATCGAGTCCGGCGACTTCACGCGAAGCTGGGTGTAGAGGGCGAGAGCCTCCGCGCGGTGGGCGGGCACGGCGGCCATGTTGCGCGTGAGGGTGAGGGTGGCCTCCTCGTCCGAAATGGGTTCGTCGGATTCCGGGTCGTTCGCAGCCGGGGAGAGCGTGGCGAACGCGAGGAGGAAGGCGAGAAGCGGGAGGAGCCGGATGCTCGGGCCGCAGGTCATGGCGTCGGAGCCTTCGACGGCAGCGTCAGCTTCCACTGCGTGATGGCCTCGTCGTAGCGGGCCGCCCAGCCGAGCACCCGCGCGTATTGACGGCGGAGCTGAATGTCGTCCGGCGAGGCCTCGACGAGGCTGGCGTAGAGCTTGAGGGATTCCTCGTAATTCTTGGCCCAGCTCAGGGTTTTCGCGAGCTGGAGCTGCAGGCCGGCATCGTTGGGTTGTTTGGCGAGCAGGCTGCGGAGAATGCGGATCGCCTTCTCGAAATTTTTCTTCTGGGCTTCCAGGTTTGCGACGATCAGGAGGCCGCGGCGGTCGAGCTTCGTTTCGTCGAGGCCGTCGATGGTCTTGAACGCCTTGTCGGTCTCGCCGACGGCGCCATAGAGTTCCGCCAGTTCCAGGCGGAGATCCGTCCGCTGGGGCATTTTCTCGATGAGCTCCCGATATTCCGCGATGGCCTCGGCAAAGCGCTTGTCGTAGCGGAGCAGGCGGGTGAGTTCGATGCGAGCCTCGTCCTCGCCGATGGGAACGTTCGACGGATCGGCGTCTGGCGCGGCGAGGGCGGGGGAGGGCTGCGCAAATCCCGAAACGGCGGCGAGCAGGAAGATGCCGAAAAAGAGTGGGGCGAACTTCATCGAGCGGCGGCGAGTTTCGGGTGCTCCAGCGCCGCGCGGGCGTCACCGAGGGCTGCCCAGGCGAGGGCGTGGGTGAGGCGGATTCGCAACTCGAGATCGTCGGGGGTGAGCTCGCGAGCCTGTCGATAGTAGACGATCGCCTCGTTGAAATTTTTCTGCCAGGCGGCGAGGTCGCCCAGTTTTGCAAGCATTTCAGCGGAAGGGGTTTCCTTCGAGGTCAGCTCCAGGAGAGTCTTGCTCGCCTCGGCGTATTGGCCATCGACGATCTGCATGCTCGCGTGCATGCGGAGACCCTCGGCGGTGAGGGCGGTGCCCAGCGCCGAGGTGCGGACGAAGACCCGCCGGACGTCGTCGAGTCGCTGCTGGCTAAAATACAGGCCGGCAAGGGCTTCTGCGCCCACGGGATCGAAGGGATTGGCGTCCGCGGCGGCGCGGAAGAGCGTCTCTGCTGCGTCCGTTCGGCCTTTCTTGGCAAAAATCCAGCCGTAGTGCACGCAGGCGGTCGGGCGATACTTGATGCGCTCGGCGACCCCCGCGATGTGGTCGGCGACCTGTTTGTCGTGACCGATAAGGAGGTTCCATTTGACCTCGGTAATAGCGACATCGATCGGATGAGCCCAGCGGAAGACGAAGCAGGTGCCGACAGCCAAGACGGCGGCTCCAATCAGAAACCAGCGTTCCTGCGAAAATCCTCGATTCCCCATGCGACGGCACTGCCTCTATCGGGAGGGGTTCGGCCCCGCAAGGATTTTCTCTGATGGGCAGGGATCGTCACAGAGACGCGAGACGGGCCTCGGGAAAGCGAAAGGGCCCGGCCCAAATGGATTGAACCGAGCCCTTTGGCTAAAGAATTTGGAAACGAAGTTACAGCTTCAAGCGCACGGCATCGGCGGCCATGGCGGCGTGCTGTTCGTCGGTGCAGGCGGAGTTCAGCGGAACGTCGGTGGTCCTGGCGCTTTCGCCGACGAGACCTTCCTGGAGCATCCAGCCCTCGAGTTCCTCGCCGCTGATGTCGGCAAGCATCGTGCCGTTGACTTCGACGCAGGGCGAGAGGGGCTGGCCACTCTTCTGTTCCATCTCCCAGCGGAAAGCGGGATTCTTGATGATGTCCTTCTCCGTGTAGGGGAGGTCGTATTTGGCGAGGACGGCGCGAACGCCGTTGCTCCAGCCGCAGGAGGTCTTCAGGTAGGCGGTGATTTCGGGTTTGGCCATAGTTTGGTTCGGGAAGCTAGCACAACACGCTTGCTGGGCAAATCCGGAAACGAAAAAGCGCCCGAGGAATCCCCC
The DNA here is from genome assembly GCA_036569045.1 of Chthoniobacterales bacterium. Taxonomy (NCBI): domain Bacteria; kingdom Pseudomonadati; phylum Verrucomicrobiota; class Spartobacteria; order Chthoniobacterales; species Chthoniobacterales bacterium. Next base: position 21,312 of record DATCRI010000019.1, read on the forward strand.
GGGCGCTTTCCGTAATTGTTGCGGAAAAGACTTATTTCTTCTTCTTGCCTTCGCCGGGACGGTATTCGTCCTGCGCGATCTGGAAGGCGGCGGCGAGGCCGACCATGTCTTCGCCGGGGCGAATGTTGTCGAACACTTCGCTCTCCTTCTTGAGGTCTTCCATCGAGTAGTTCGCGGCCTTGATCGAGAGACCGATGCGGCGCTCGGCCTTGTCGATCTTGATGACGCGGGCTTCGACCTCCTGGCCGACCTTGAGGGCGTCCTTGACCTTCTCGACGTGATCTTCGCTGATCTGCGAGATGTGGACGAGGCCGTCGATCTCGCCTTCGAGCTGAACGAACGCGCCGAAGTTGGCGAGCTTGGAGACGGTGCCCTTGACGAGGTCGCCGATCTTGTATTGCTGCTCGATGTCCTTCCACGGATCGTTCTCGAGCTGCTTGAGGCCGAGGCTGATGCGCTGGTTGCTCTTGTCGATGTCGATGACGACCGCCTCGATCTCATCGCCCTTCTTGAGGACTTCGCTCGGGTGGTTGATCTTGCGGGTCCAGCTGATGTCGGAGACGTGGACCATGCCGTCGATGCCCTCTTCGAGTTCAACGAACGCGCCGTAGGCGGTCATGTTGCGGACCTTGCCCTTGACCTGCTTGCCGATGATGTAGCGCTGCTCGATCTCGTCCCAAGGATTGGACTCGAGCTGGCGAACACCGAGGGAAATCTTCTGCTCCTCCTTGTTGACGCCGAGGACGACGGCTTCGATTTCCTGGCCGAGCGTGAGGACGTCGGACGGGCGGGCGATGCGCTTCGTCCAGCTGAGCTCGGAAACGTGGATGAGACCTTCGACACCGCGCTCGATTTCGACGAACGCGCCGTAGGGCATGAGGTTCGTGACCTTGCCCTTGACGGTCTGGCCGACGGGGAAGCGCTCTTCGATCTTGTCCCACGGGTTGTCCTGCATCTGCTTGAGGCCGAGGGAGACGCGCTCCTTCTCCTTGTTGATGTCGAGGATGACGACGTCGAGGTGGTCGCCGATCTTGACCATCTCGGAGGGATGGTTGAGGCGGGCCCACGACATGTCGGTGATGTGGAGGAGGCCGTCGATGCCGTCGAGGTCGATGAAAGCGCCGAAGTCGGTGATGTTCTTGACCGCGCCGGAGACCTTGTCGCCGATCTTCACGCCGTCGAGGAAGGCGGCGCGCTTGGCGCTGCGCTCGGCCTCGATGATCTCGCGGCGGCTGAGGACGACGTTCTTACGGTCGTCGTTGATCTTGACGATCTTGAAATCGTAGGTGTTGCCGACGAACTGCTGGAGATCGCGCGGCGGGATGATGTCGATCTGCGAAGCGGGGAGGAAGGACTCGACGCCCACGTTGACCATGAGGCCACCCTTGACGACGGATTTGACCTTGCCCTTGATGAGGCCGCCTTCCTTGAAGACGTTGACGATCTTTTCCCAGTTCTGGCGCTGGGCAGCCTTTTCCTTCGAGAGGACGACCATGCCCTCGTCGTTTTCGAGGCGGACGAGCAGGACTTCGACTTCGTCGCCGACTTCGACTTCCTCGGGATCTTCGAATTCGTCGGCGCGGACGACGCCTTCGGACTTGTAGCCGATGTCGATGAGGAATTCGCGGGAGCGGATTTCGAGGACGTGGCCTTTGACGATGCTACCTTCGCGGTAATTTTTGGTGGAGGCGGCGAGAAGCGCTGCCAGATCAATATCTGCCATAAAAGACAATTGGGTTGAGGTTAATGGTTCAAAACCGCGACGACCTTTGAGGAAAACCACCCGGCGCTCGGCGGGGCGGAGGTTGCGGAAAGAGGGTGGAAGGATATCCAAGAAGCCTGCGGTGGCAATGAAAATCTCCTGCGAGAAAGTTCCTAAGAAACCGTCGGCTGGTGCGTTGTCCCGGTATGCCCCACGCTGCTCTCTCCCGACTGGCCGCTTCGCTTCTGACGCTCCCGCTTCTCGCCACGGCGAATCCGGCCCTCACCATCTATAACCAGAACTTCGCCGTCGTGCGCGACGAGGTGCCGCTCGACCTCCATTCCGGGGTTAACGACGTGCGGTTCGCGGACATGACCGCCACCGCCGAGACGGACTCGGTGATTCTTCGCGATCCGGCCGGCAAGGTGAAGCTGCAGGTGCTCGAGCAGAGCTACCGCAACGACGCCGTCTCGGAGGCGCTTCTCTTGTCTCTGTATGAAGGGAAGTCGCTCGACTTCGTGGTGCGGGAGGCGATGAAGCCCGATCGCACCGTCACGGGAAAGGTGATCCGCAGTGGCTACGGCGCCGGCGGACAGAATGCGATCCAGCCGATCATTGAGGTCGACGGGAAGCTCCAGTTCTCGCTGCCGGGGCGACCGATCTTTCCGGCGCTGGGCGATGACACGGTGCTGAACCCGACCCTGTCGTGGAAGCTGAATGCCAGCGCGGACGCCAAATTTGCCGCGGAGATCGCCTACATCACGGGCGGACTTTCCTGGCATGCGGACTACAATCTTGTGGCCGCCGAGAAGAGCGATCTCGTCGACCTCGTCGGCTGGGTGACCTTCGACAACCAGAGCGGAAAGACGTTTCGGGGGGCGAAGGTGAAACTGATGGCCGGGGATGTGAACAAGATTCAGCAGGTTCGGACGGAGATGGTGCCGAGGTCACTGGCCGCGGGTATGGCCATGGATAAGGCTGAGCAGGCACCTGTCACCGAGAAGGCTTTCTCCGAGTTTCACCTCTACACGATCAGCCGGCCGGTGACGCTGCGCGATCACGAGACGAAGCAGGTGGAATTCGTGCGGGCGACCGGCGTGAACGCCCCACGGATCTTTGTCTACGACGGAGCCACGCCGAATTACGGAATCTTCAATTTCTTCCGCGGCGCCGGCGAATACGGCATCCCCACGAACAAGAAGGTGTGGGTGTTGCGTGAATTCAAGAACTCCGAAGCGAACAGGCTCGGCCTGCCGCTGCCGAAGGGACGGATGCGCTTTTACGAACAGGACGAGGATCATCAGATGGAGTTCATCGGCGAGAACGAGATCGATCACACGCCAAAGGACGAGACGATCCGCGCCTATGTCGGGAACAGTTTCGACCTCGTTGGCGAGCGCCGACGCACCGATTACGCCGTCAATGAAGCCAGCGACTGGCTCGATGAATCCTTCGAGATCACCCTGCGGAATCACAAGAAGGAGCCGGTCGAGATCCGCGTGGTCGAGCATCTTTGCCGCTTCGACAACTGGAAGGTCACCGACAAGAGCGACGACTACCGGAAGCTGGACTCCCACACGATCGAGTTCCGCGTGACGCTCGAGCCCGACGAGGAGCGCAAGGTCACCTATTCCGTGCACTACACCTGGTAGCGCGGCTTATTCGAAATACGTGTCGTCGTGCGCGTAGGGCGGTGCGCAGCAGCACAGGAAAACCAGGTCGCTGGTGGCGGTGATCTGGTGCCAGGCTCCGGCCGGGATGAGAATCGCGTCGCCCGGGCCGACTCCGCGCGTTTCTCCGTCGAGTTCCATCGTTCCATGGCCCTCGAGCAGGAAGTAAAATTCCTCGGCGAGCCTGTGGTAGTGGCGGTCCGTTGCCGTGCCGGCCGGAACGCGGGCCTCGGCCAGGCTCTGGTTTTGCACCGGGGCGTTCGTGCGATCGAGGATGCTGCGAATCGTCGAGCCGTCCTTCGTCGTGAAGGGTTTTTGGCTGGATAGGTTCAGGGCGATCATGAAGATTGCGTGATATGAAGTTTTTCGAGGGATGCACAGCGTTGATCACCGGCGCGTCGTCCGGTCTCGGCGCAGAGTTCGCCCGCCAGCTCGCCCCCGTCGCCCAATCCCTCGTGCTCGTCGCCCGCCGCAACGACCGCCTCGAGGCGCTCCGCGCGGAATTCTCCGCCAGCCATCCGGATCTGGCGGTTTTCATCTACGCCGCCGACCTCGCGGACGAGAATGCGCGGGCAGCCTTCGCCGACTGGCTCCGCGAACAGGACATTCGCGTCGATTTTCTCGTGAACAATGCCGGCCTTGGCGATCACGGACCCTTCGAAAGCAGCGAGTGGATCCGCGTGCGCGCCATGCTCGACGTCAATATCGCCGCTCTCACGCATCTCACGCACCTCCTGCTGCCCGCGTTGCGCGGCTCCGGCCGGGCCGCCATTCTGAACGTCAGTTCCGTGGCGAGCTTCTTCCCGCTGCCGAACATGGCGGTCTATGCCGCGACCAAGGCCTACGTCACGAGCTTCTCCGAGGCGCTGCGGATGGAATTGCGCGACACCGGGGTGTCCGTCACGGCGCTTTGCCCCGGCCCGGTGAAGACGGAGTTCTTCGACATTGCCACCCGCCCGGGTGACGAAGAGAACGCCGCGCATTTTAAAACCATGCCCGCCTTCGTCGTGACGACGGAGGAAGCCGTGCGCACCGGGCTGACGGCCGTGGTGCGCGACCGCGCGCGAGTCGTGCCCGGGCCGCTCCTCGCGATCGCGGTGGCGGCCGCCGCCCTCGTGCCATTCTTCATCGTTCGGCAGATCATCCAGGCTGGCCGGGCCCGAATTTAGCAACCGATGGGCATCCTCGAACCTACGATCACGTTCCGGTGAAAGACTTCACAAAGCTCCGCTCCCTGGCCGCCGGTGTCGAAACCGCGGTGACCTTCAAACAGACCTTCGACCTGATCAATCCGCACCTCTACAGCGTGGAGGAGCGCATTCGCCAGCAGGCGAGGGCGTTCGATCCTGCGGTTGAGGGCTACATCGCCTACGCCATCAATTCCGGCGGCAAACGTCTCCGTCCCGCGCTCGCGCTGCTTGCGGGTGGCGCTACGGGCAAGATCACTTCGGGCCATGTCGACGTCGCGGTGATTCTCGAGCTCATCCACGTCGCCACGCTCGTTCACGACGACATCATGGACGGCGCCGAGACGCGCCGTGAGCAGCCGACCGTGAACGCCAAGTGGGGGAACTCGCTCAGCGTCCTGCTCGGCGACTGCCTGTTCGCCCACGCACTCCGGCTTTCCACGAATTTCTCGAACAACGAGATCTGCCGCATCGTTTCCGAGGCCTCGGCCGAGGTCTGCTCCGGCGAGATCATCCAGACGCAGCGGCGCTTCGATCTCAACCTCTCGCTGGCCGATTATTTCAAGATCATCGAGATGAAGACGGCGGCGCTCTTTGCCGCGGCCTGCGAGCTGGGCGCGTTCATCAGCGAGGCCAGCCCCGAGATCATCAGTTCGCTCAAGACTTTCGGCTCGCGGCTCGGCACCGCGTATCAGGTCTACGACGACATCCTCGACATCGCCGGTGACGAGGATGCCGTGGGCAAGACGCTCGGCACCGATTTCCAGAAGGGCAAACTCACTCTGCCGGTGCTCCTGCTGCTCCAGAACAACGACGACTCGCTCCGCGAGCGCGCCCGCGAGCTGCTCCTGCACGAGAATCTCTCCGGTCGGGACGAGCTGACGGGCCTGCTGAAATCCAGCGGCGCGATGCGCTCGGCGATCGATACCGCGAAACGCATGGTCTCCGAAGCACGCACCGCGCTCGATCCCGTGCCGGCCAACAAATACCGCAACGGCCTCGTCGCGATCACGACGCACCTCGAGAACCTCCTCGCGCAGTTCTGAGGGCGCGTTGAAATGACGGGCCGGTTGACCACCGTGAGTGCGCGAATTTTCGCCATCCCGCTGGTCGCCGCCCTTGCGATTTCGTCAGCCTGGGGAGCACCGTGGCTCTACCAGCTCCAGAATCCGAGCCCGCGCGCCATTCGCGCCTCGGGATTTCGCGCCGCCGTGGTGGATTATTCGCGGGATGGTAGCGATGCCGGCCGCCTGCCGCCGGGTCAGGTGAAGGCGCTGGGCCGGGCAGGGATCCGCACGCTGGCCTATCTCTCGATTGGCGAGGCGGAGAACTACCGCTTCTACTGGCGGGCGGATTGGGTGGCTCGTCGGAATTCGAACGCATTCACCGCCGCTGCTCCGTCCTGGCTCGGGCACACGAACCCCGACTGGGTGGGCAATTACAAGGTGCGCTACTGGGATCCCGCATGGCGCGAGACGGTTCTGCGGCCCTATCTCGATCGGATTGCGAGGCAGGGATTCACCGGGGTGTATCTCGACATCATCGATGCCTACGAATACTGGGCGGCTTCCGCGAGTTACGGTGGCGGTGGGGAAGTCTGGCAGCCGGGAGATCCGCGGGGAGACCGGGCGGAGGCGGCTCGACGGATGATCGATCTCGTGGTCTGGATCGCAGAATACCTGCGATTCGCCACCGGACATCGGATGCTCGTCTTCCCCCAGAATGCGGAGGACATTCTCCGCTACGACACCGGCGGGAAGTATCGGCGCGCCATTTCCGGGATCGGCGTGGAAGATCTGTTTTACAACGAAACGGCGCGACAGCCGGCCGATGAAACCCGCTACCGGCTGCGATATCTTCGAAAGCTGTGCACGACCGGCCGAAAGGTGCTTTGTGTCGACTACGTGGACACTGGCGATCGCGAGGATCCGGCAAACGTGGCGCGAATCGCGGACTTCGTGGCCCGGTGTCGAGCAGAGGGCTTCGATTTCTACGTCGCGCGGAAAGATCGCGAACTCGATCGGATCAACCGCGTGCCTGGCGTGCAGCCGTAACGCCGGGAAAAATCTACTCGATGATTTCCAGGCCCACCCGGATGCCTTTTTTTCGGGCGGACGCCTGGAGCAGCTCGCGGAGCGCCTGAATGGTGTGACCGCCCTTGCCGATGACCTTCGGTAGATCGGTTTTGCGCATGGCGAGATGGAAGACGGACTTGTCTCCGTCTTCCGTGCGCGTGATCAGCAACTCATCGGGGTATTCGATGAGCTTCCCGACGACGTAGCGAAGAAACTCTTCCACGGGTCGGGAGAGGCGGCCGGAATCAGGCCGCGGCGGCTTCGGCCTTCTTGCGGGCCTTGTTGATGATGCTGCCGACGGTCTGCGAAGGGCGGGCGCCGACGCCGACCCAGTAGTTCGCGCGGTCGAGCTCGAGGGCGAAGTTCTCGCCTTCCTTCTTCGGATCGTAGGAGCCGATGATTTCGATGAAACGTCCGTCGCGCGGCTTGCGCTGGTCGGCCACCACGATCTTGTAGAAGGGGTGGTTCTTGGCGCCTTCGCGCTTGAGTCGGATTGCAACTGCCATGGTCGTATCTGGTTAAGAGTTTTCTCGGTCTTGGAAATTTTCGGCCGCGGGCGGCGTCACTTCATTCCTGGAAGTCCAGCCCGGCGTGCCTGGGCCATTATTTTTTTCCTGTTGCCCGCCTTTTTCATCATCTTCCTCATCTGGCCGAACCGGAGAAGAAGATTATTTACCTCGGAGACGGAGGTGCCGCTGCCGCGGGCGACCCGCTGGCGTCGTCGCGCGTTCAGCATCTCGGGCTTCGCGCGCTCGCCGGGAGTCATGGAGAGAATGATCGCCTCCACCCGTTTAAGCTGCCCCTCGTCGATCGAGGAATCTTTCAGGTTAGCCATGCCGGGCAACATGCCAAGGATATTTTCCAGGGGGCCCATGCGTTTGAGCATTTTGAACTGCTGGAGGAAGTCATCGAGGTCGAAGCCGCCGCTTTGCAGCTTCTTCTGCATGCGAAGGGCGTCCTCCTCGGTGATAGCCTCGGCCGCCTTCTCGACAAGGCTGACCACGTCGCCCATGCCGAGGATGCGGCCGGCGAGGCGGTCGGGGTGAAACGGCTCGAACTGGTCGAGTTTCTCCCCGACGCCGGCGAATTTGATCGGTTGCTTCGTGACCGCACGAAGCGAGAGGGCCGCGCCGCCGCGGGCGTCGCCGTCGAGCTTGGTGAGGATGATGCCGGTGAGGCCGAGGGCGCCGTGGAAATGCTCCGCGACGGAGACGGCCTGCTGGCCGGTGGCGGCGTCGCAGACAAGGAGGACTTCCTCCGGCTGGAGATATTCCTTGAGGCGCTTGAGTTCCTGGACGAGCGGCTCGTCGATTTCCTGGCGACCGGCGGTGTCGAAGATCTGGACGTTGCCGCCCACCTCGTCGGCCCAGGCGAGGGCGCTCTTCGCAACCCGGAGGACGTCCTTTTCGCTCTTGTCGGGCGTGAAGACGTTGACGTTGACCTGGCCGGCCAGGGTGGCGAGCTGGTCGATCGCCGCGGGGCGCAGAAGGTCGCACGCGATGAGATTCGGCGTGCGGCCCTGGGTCTTCAGCCAGCGGGCGAGCTTGGCGGACGAGGTCGTCTTGCCGGCGCCATTGAGGCCGACGACGAGGATGCGCGCGGGTTTGTCGAGATTGAGCGGGCTGGAATCGCCGCCAAGAAGGGTGACGAGCTCGTCGTGGAAGATTTTGACGATCTGCTGGCCGGGCGTGACGCTGCGAAGGACGTCCTCGCCGAGCGCCTTTTTCTTCACGCTCGCGATGAAGTCCTTCGCGACCTGAAAGTGGACGTCGGCATCGAGCAGAGCGAGGCGCACCTCGCGGAGGGCGTCATTGATATTCGCCTCGGTGATGCGTCCATGGCCGCGGAGGTCCTTGAAGACGTCCTGAAGTTTGTCGGAAAGGCGGCTGAACATGAATCGACAACGCTAGAGGCTAAATGCCAAAGAGCAAGCCCCGGGGGACGAGAGGTTACTTGCCGAGGGTGAGGGAGAGGTGCGTTGCCAAGGCGTTCGGGAAACTTTTACCGTGTCGTCGAGTTCTCGCATGGTTCGATAGGCCTTTCGCGCGGTTTCGAAGTTTCCGCTGCGTTCGGCAATCAGAGCATAGGCGAGGATGTTGTCGCGGCGCGTGTGCGTGTCGAAGCCGTTGATGAGAGATTCCCTCGGAGGGAGCGCGGTGCCTTGAAATGCGGCGGCTGCGACCTTGTATTGCGGGTGAGTCTCCGCGAAGGCCTGCACCTGCTTCGCCAGAGCGTCAGCCCCGGTGAAATTCCTCTCCCGAATCGCGGCGAGCCACTGCATCTCCATGCCGAATGGGCGATTTCCAATGAGTTGCTGGTAGCGCGCGCCGTAAGCATCCACGGCGTCCCAGTCGGAGAGGGTTGCGTAGATGAAAGCGTATTCCCAGGCCTCCTGCGCGTTCGCGGTGGCGGCCCGCTCGATTGGCCAATCCTTGAAATAGATGCTGCGCGCCTTGGCTTGCTGCCCGTGGCGCGTGAGCAGCCCGATCATGTGAGCGATTCGGTAATTGGTAAGCCTGCGCAGGTTCGGCTCGCCGTATTTAAGCGCGGGGGCGATCTTTGCGCGGCTTTCGAGTGCGACGGCAAGGAATGCGCGGCTTTCTAGGTCATCGATCCCCTGAAGGGTTCCGAAAATCTGGTTCAGGTCGTCGTCGGTGGCCTCTTCGGGAAGCTTTTGCTCCACGAGGAGGGTGCTCTTGAGGTATTGGGAGTCGGGGTGGCGGTCGAAGACCGGTCCGAGCCGTTCGACGAGTTCGAATTTCTTCGGAGTGCTCGTGATGAAATTTGTCTGATACACGATCTGCCGGTCGGTGAGGGCCGCATCTGCGGGCATGTTTTTGTCGACGAACTTTCGGCCGGCGGACAGGTTGTGGACGTAGGCCTCCGCCATTCCTGCCTTCAGGAGCGCATCGATCGCCTTGGGATCTTTTTGAAAGATCGCGAAGTAAGTTTCGCGGGCGGCGGCATAATCCTGCTGGAGGTAGAGAAAATCGGCTTCTGCGAGGGATTTGTCGTCGGGAAGGGGCTCCAGCGCCTCGCTCTTAAGTTTGAGCGGACCAGCGATTACGCGGGAGATATCCTCTTGTAGCTTGTCTGGAGCTTCGGTGGCGCCAGCGGCCCGAATGACTCCGCGCGGATCGATCAGATACCAGCGGGGAAAGGATGACGCGTTGAAAGGGCGCGGCACGGATTGCGGGATCAGGCCTCGCAGACCGGCAAAGCGCACCTGGCTGTAAAGATCGATATCGGAGAGTGTGGGATCGCTGTTGAGCTCGAGGAAAACAAAAGGCTGCCCTTCGAGTCTGCGTTGGATTCCGGAGAAAACGGCGGCGGTGCATTCGGAGGGCCGGCACCACGACGCGCCGAACTGGAGAAGCAGCCATTTTGACCGGAAATCGCGAATCCGTTTCGATCCTTCCGTGGTCTGGAAAGAGAAATCCGTCGCGTTTCGCCCGACGACGATCGGATCAGAGGTTGCAGCTTCCGCGATAGGTAGCAGGGCGAGAATGAACAGGACAAAAATCCGGGGGCGCAGCATGGCGCTTTTCTAGCCCGGATTTCCAAATATCCAAGTAGGATGAAAGTCTATCCTCCGGCGACGACGCGGAGGAGCTCGATGCGGTCGCCCTCGGCCAGCAAGGTGGCGGGCCATTCGGAGCGGTGGAGCGCGGTGCCGTTGTGCTCGATGAGGAGCGTCGGCGCAGGCAGCTCCAGCTCGGCGACCATCTCGGCGACGGTGCCGCTCCGGGCCAGTTCGCGGGGTTCGCCGTTGACGTGGACAACCATCAGTAGCCCTGCGAGCGGGCGAGGCGCTGGAGTTCCACCTGAAAGGCGAGCACGTCGCGCTCCGCGGGCCGGTAGCCGATCGTGTCCGGGTTCAGGCCGAGGCGGCCGGTCTGGTCGAGATACCATTCGGCGTTCTCGCCGTCGGAGAACGTCACCTTGCCGCTGATCATTGTGCCGGGCTTCATGATCTGGTCGATCGTCACGCTGACCTTGCCTCCGGGAAGCGGCGGCGGGGCGAGGTCGTCGTCCGGGAATGGAGGCTCCTCCGGGGAAGGGGGCGCGGCTTCCGCGGCGACGGGTTCGGCGGGCTTCGGCTCGGGCTCCGGATCCCTGATCTGGATTTTCAGGTCGTCCACGAGCAGTCGGGTGTCGAGATAGGTGAGCGAAACCTGAAATTCCTCACGCAGGCGTTTTTGCACGTCGGAGAGCGTCGCGCCGGCCTCCAGCCAGGCGGCGACGGCAGATTTTTGGTCGTCGGAAAGATTCATGGTCGCGGGTGGTGAGGGTTCGAGCGTCGCATCATGCCCGGCTCCCGCGAGTCGCACAACTCCCGGTTCGTTCCGGGCGGTAGAGGAAATTCGGATTGCAGTTCGCCGGGTGCCGCGTCATGGATTCCCCTCGTATGTTCGTCCGTGGATTCCTGTGCGGCCTGCTGGTGCTCGGTCCCTGCCTGGCGCGCGCCGATCTGCTCGGGGACCTTTCGGCGTCGGACCGGGCGAAGGTGAAGGCCGGCGAGCAGGTGATGACGAGCGAGACGCTGGATGGCTATCCATGGCCGCGCGTGCGGGTTTACCAAAAGGTGAACGCGACGCCGCGCGAGGTGGTCGCCGTCTTTTTCGACTACAACAACGCCTGCCACTACATCCCGAACTGCCTGACGTCGCGCATTTCGAAGGAGCTTTCGCCGCGCAGCTTCGAGGTCGATTACGTGATCGATGTGCCGATCCTGCCGGATGAGGCCTACACGGTGCGCAACGAGCTGAAGGAAGATGGCGATGACAAACTGTGCGTCGATTGGACCGTGCTGCGGGCGACGAGCATCGTCGAGAGCCGCGGAAACCTTGCCGTCGAGCCTTTTGGCGATGGATCGGTGATTCGCTACACGAATCTCGTGAAGCCTTCGTCGAAGGCCGCGTTTTTGCTCAAGGGGATGGCGATGAGCCAGATGAAGGATACCGTGCAGGCGATCGTCTCGCAGGTGCAGAAGCAGAAGGGAAATCCCTCCGCGCTCCGGGCGGATGTATCCCGCCTCGATTCCGCGCTGCGTGGAGCGAATTGAGCGAAGCCGCAGCGAAACTCACTCCGCCCGGGCGGCTGCGTGGTAGCCGCGCTGGATGAGCGTGTCGTGGATGTCGGCTGGCGCGGCAAGGTGAGGATCGTAGGTCACGATCACGCGCGCTTCGTCGAGGTGAGCTTCCACGCCGATCACCCCACGGGCGTCTCTCAAGAGGGCCTCGATACGATGGGCGTGCTGGGTGGGGCGCTGGCCCTCGACGGCGATGGCAAATGTCCGGGTCTCGACGGCGGCGGGGCGGGATCTGGCGGCATTCATGGGTGAGGATTTACCTACGAAGACATCGCGCGCCGACCCGGCCATGCGCGGGAAATTTCTTCAGGCCGCGGAGGGCTGGGGCGGGGAGAGAATCTCGGCCCGCGTGCGAGGCGGGGACTCGGGATGCCGTTCGCGCAGCCATTGGAGCAGGCGTGCTCGCGAGACAGCGCGCTTCGACAACGCATTCACGGCAATCCGTGACCTGCAGGCCGCACACCGCCCCATCCCAGAGCGGATGCGGGAGGATTCCCAGGATGACGGTGACTCGGAGGGATCGTCTGGGAAGATTGGGCAGCCTCATTTTGGGCAGATTTCTGTCACGATTCGCGGCGCATTGCGTGGGTGCGTGCGGGCAAGTCAACGAGGATATCCGGTGGACGGTCCCCCGATTCCCCGCGAACTTCCGACATGGCCTTTCACCTGAAAAGCGGGGAGGACGTCGGGCAGGGATTCGAGCGGATTCTTCGAGAGCAGTTTGCCCGGATGGAGCGGGATGCCGGGGCTGCGGATGCGGTGCACGCCGTGCGCAAGCGCTGCAAACGGGTGCGGGCGACGTTGCGTCTGCTAAGGGAGCAGAATCCCGAATTCTGCAGGGCCGAAAGTCGGGTCGCTCGCGATCTGGGCCGCAGTCTGGCGAGGCTTCGGGATGCGGAGGTTCTCCAAAAGACGTTCGAGAAACTTGCGACGGATTGGCGAGGCGAGGAATCGCTGGCGCGGTTGCGAGGCGAGTTACCGACGGCTGGCGCGGACGACGTGGATGCCGCGCTTCGTCGGGTGAAAGCGATCTCCCGCGCCGCGCGGGGGCGGCTGGCGGCGGCGCATCCGGGCCGGGGCGTGACATTTGGCGCGGTCGAGTCTGCGCTGCAAGGTTCCTATCGCCGGGGCCGGGCGGCCATGGAGCGTTGCCGCGTCGCAGGCCCGGAGGAGGCTTTTCACGAGTGGCGGAAGCGGGTGAAGGACCTTGGTTATCATGCCCAGATCGTTCGAAGAATCTGGCCTCCGGTGCTGAGAGGCTGGCAGGCGGAGCTCGAGGGACTGGGAGAAATCCTTGGCGATGATCACGACCTCGCCGGCCTGCAAGACGTGACTGCGGACCGGGGCTATGACTCGAGGGAATGGCGGGAGCGTCTCGACGAACGCATGCGCGAACTTCGCACCGAGGCGCTCAAGCGTGGCCGGTGCCTTTTCGGCGAAAAGCCGGGATCGTTCCGGCGGCGCCTTCGTCGTTACCGGGAGCGGTAGGAAACCGCGCCCGGCAACGCGGCGCTGATCATCCGCAAGCCTTCTCGGCGGCTTTGGCGAGGTCTTCGGGCGGCACGTCGCGGATGTGCGTGGCCAGCGACCAGCTGTGGCCGTAGGGATCCTCGACCTGGCCGTAGCGATCGCCCCAGAACATGTCGGCGAGCGGCATTTTCACGGTCGCTCCGGCGGCCACGGCGCGTTCGAAGGCGGTGTCGACGTCCTCGACCTGGAGGTGAATCGTGACGGAACTGCCGCCGCGGGCCTTCGGGCCGAGCGCGCCGTATTCGGGCATTTCGTCGAAGAGGAAGATCATCGAGTCGCCGATGCGGATGGCGCCGTGCATGAGTTTCCCATTCGGCATGGGGACCTGGCAGATTTCCTCGGCGCCAAACGCCCTCTCGTAGAATGCGATGGCCTCCGCGGCGCCGGCGCAGCAGAGGTGCGGGGTGACGGTGTGCATGCCGTCGGGCACGGCCTTCACTTCAGGGGTGGGGATGGTTTGAGCGTTCATGATGATTTTGATGTGGTGAGGTGTTCAAGGGATCGACGAACAGGATCCTCTCGCTCGGACAAAAATTTGCGTGGTTTCCCCAAACCCCCGCCGCAATCTAGCGGCGGTGCCAGGATCCGGATCGGCCGCGGGATCCGCTCCACGAGCCGGATCCTCCGCCCCAGTTCGCGGACCCGCCGCGGAAGCCCTCGGCGCTGCCCGAGCCATTATCCCAGTTCACCGTGCTGCCGCGCCGGCCGGTTGCGCTGCCGGAGCCATTGTGCCAGCTGGCGGAGCCGCCGTGGCTCGTGTTGTAATAGCCGCCATTCGACCAGGGTGTGCGGTAGGCCGCGCCGTGGCCTCCGTAGGAATTCCGGTAAACGCCGCCGCGATACGCGTTGCGGTAGTAGGTGCTGCTGTAATAGGCCGAACTCGTGCGGTAGTAGGTGCCGCCGTAGTAGCCGGGGCCGCCCCAGGCGACGACGGCCACGGGCGCGGGTGCGTAGCCTCCATAGACGACCGGGGCGGGGCCCGGAACGCCGGGTTCGACGTAGGCGGTGCAGCCAACCTGGAGAAGGGCGAGAGTGGTGCCGAGGAGAGCGAGGGCAAAAGGCGATTTCATGGAAAGGAAGCGGGTGAGGGGCTAACGATCGGCGGCTTTCAGCACGGAAGTGAAGGGGATTTCTTTCGCGTCGGCGGGCTTCTTGAACACAAAGGCACTGTCGCCGAGGAACCACGGATGCAGGTTCCATCGCGAGAATTCCACGACGGTGCGAGGGAAGCCTTCCCGATCGGTAAAGGTCACCGCAAGGCGGAGCGGCAGCGCGCGGGAGCTGGCTTCGAGCCAGATCTCCCAGTTCACGCCTGGCGAGCGAAACGCGAGGTGCTCGGCGGGCGAGCCGTTCACCGTGGAAGGGCCGACGACGACGGCGCTGATGAGGTCGCGGGTGAGCACGGCGTAGGGATTGCTGAAAAGAAGCGGGGCGGAAGCGAAGCGGATGCCGGTCTCGGCCTGCAGGCCGGCGAGCATTTCGTCGATCGTCGCCGGGGCTTTCGACGAGGAATACAAATCCGGGCCCGGGGCGAAGGCGGAAACCGTATCGCCGTCGTAGTAGAAATCGAAGTGCGGGGCGTCGCCGCCGAGGTGGGCGCTGAGTTTGTTCGGGCGCCGGAGGGCGATCTCGCCGGTGGAGAAGAGCGTGATGAACTGGCCGCTCTCCGTGGGAATCTCGAGGATGTTCTTCGAGCGGTAGGTGAAGGCCGGCGCTTTCGCGAGCGTGGCGCTCATGCGCTCGAGGGGTGCGAGGGCGTTCGGATCGACGGCGGATTTGTCCGCGGCGCGGAGGCCGGAGACGAGCACGGTGGAGAGGGAAAACGCGAGAAGGACGAGCGGTCGTTTCATGGGATGGATGGCGGCGAGGATGCCAGAGGAGGGAGGGGAATCGGGCGGTGGGTGCCTGTTGAAAATTCTAGCGAAAAAATCGGGAACGGAAAGAGAATCATCCGAAGCAGCGCTGCAAATGGGGATCGGTGGAGAGGGCGCGCTCGATCTCGGGCAGGCAGTCGCGGGTAGAAAGGATCGTGACGAAGTCGTCCTTGATCGTGGGAGCTTCTCGCGCGGCGGCCAGCCATTCCGCGCGCGAGAAGGGATCCGCGGCCACGGCGTCCCAGAACCCGCTGGCGGTGAGGAGTTGGGCGATGGCTTCGGTGTGCTGGCCCTGGAGCAGGCTGATGAGATACGTGGCGACGCCGACCTGCAGGCCATGCAGGCGCGGGCGGGCGGAGAGGTGATCGAGCGCGTGGGAGACGAGGTGCTCGCTGCCGCTGGCCGGCCGGGACGAGCCGCAGATCGACATGGCGATGCCATTCAGGAGCAGGGCGCTGCCGAGGAGCTTCACGCCCTCGAGGTCGCGCACCGGGCGGGCCATGAATTGATGGACGCTGGCGTCGGAGAGCAGCGCGGCGAAGTCGTCGACCGGGGTGCCGGCGGTGTGGAACGCGATTTTCCAGTCGATGACGGCCGTGAATTTCGAGACGAGGTCGCCGACGCCGGAGTGCCAGAGGATCTCCGGCGCGCCGAGGCAGACGGCGGTGTCGAGGACGACGCCCATCGGCACGGCTGCGGGCAGCGAGCGGCGTCGCCCGCCCATGGTGAGGCTGGATTGAGGGCTGCAAAAGCCGTCGTTCGAGAGCGACGTGGGCACCGCGACGTAGGGGAGACGCGCGAGAAAGGCGACGTATTTTGCCATGTCGAGCGCCTTGCCGCCGCCGAAGCCGATGATGGCGTCGACGTGGGCCGGCATTTCCCGGAACGACGCGCTCGCGCGTTCGAAGCTGGCGTCGGTGACGGTCGAGGTCTCCACGATCTCGATGCCGCTGGCGGTGAGCGCTGCCTCGAGTCGGGCGGGAAGCTCGGGAAGCAGGCCGTCGCTCGAAAACACCCGCACGCGGCGAAAGGCATGGCGGTCCGCGTAAATGCCGATGCGGTCGAGTGCGCCGGGTTTCACGCGCACGAGGCTCGGAATGGCGGTCTGCTTCGGGATCAGCATGGTAAAAGGTGCGGGACGATCTGCGACCAGCGCTCGAACGGGTGGAACGCCTCGCCGCGCTCGCGCAAGGCGTCGGCGAGCCATCCGCGAGCAAAGCGATGGGCGGGGGCGACGAGGAGCGCCGGTTCGAGGTCGGGCCGGCCGTCCCCGGCGAAGGCGACCTCGGCGGTGTGCTCGAGGGCGTCCCGGACGATGGCGAGTTTGTTCACGCCGGTCGTGGGGCTGAAGAACGGAGAGCGCTCGGGGAGTGCCATGCGCAGGCCCTGCTCGGGGGAAAATTCGCCCGGATTCGCATGGACAACGAGCTTCGCCGCCGTCTCGCCGAGGAGGTAGCGGATATACCAGTCGCACCCGGCGGAGGCGACGATGAGCTCCCAGCCCGCGTCCTGAAGGGCCTGCGCCGATCGCGCGAAGTCGGGATCGAATTCCATCGAGTCCGCGAGCGAGAGGAGGTCGGCCTCGGTGGTGCGGATATCGCAAAAAATTTCGGCAAGCGCGTCGAAATGCGTGATCTCGCCGGCGACGTATTTTTCCCACGGATCGTTTTCGGGAGGCCGGGGCCAGCGCCGGCGCACCTGGTCGAAAAAGTCGCGTCGCGTGATGGTGCCATCGAAGTCCGAAACCAAAACCTTTCGCGCGCCCATGGAGCGAACCTTAGAACGATTTCAGAAATTCGGGAGCCTCAAAACGCCACCAAAAAACGCGAAGAGATTCGCCCGCCACGCCGCCCGGCGCCATGGTCGCAACCGACTTTCTCGGGATCGATTCCGGCTAGGGGCCGTCGGGGTGGGAAAGCCAGTCGCGAATCGTGCGCTTCAGCGTGAACTTCTTTTGTTTGATTCCAAGTAGCGAAGGGTCCGAAATCGTCCCGTCGAAGCGATAGTGAATCCGATATCTCCCGTAGGTGACGCCGTTGATCGTCGTCGAGGGGGACGGGCCGATGTGGGTGACCAAAACGCCGCTGATCGTCTTGCCTTCCGGCGATCTCGCGTGAATTTTCACCGTGTAAGTGGAGGGGATGACGTATTTGGAATCGACCAGAGGAACGTCCTCTTTGTCTTTCAGAATTTCCAACCTTCTGCCTGAAGGTTTTCCGACAAAGCTCTCGTAGATTGCCGGGGTCGACGTGTTCTCGTTGAACAAGCGTGTCGTGCTGACGTTGACGTGCTTGTTCGTCGTTCGAATGTTGAGCGAGAACCCCTCGGAGAACTCATCGTAGAAGTCGAAACTCGCCGTTCGGGGGGCGTAGAACTCCTGATAATAGGTCTTGGCATAAGATACAGGCGCCAAGAGCGCGAGCAAGAGAAGTGACCAGCGAAAAAGCACGAGAAAATACTAAGGTGGATTTCTCATGCTGTCCATCATCCCCGGGAGTAAACACGGCACTCCCGGCGATTCTCCGAGGATGATTTCCGGGTTCGAGGTCGATAAGGAAGTTACTTGAGGGACACGTATGGCAGCAGGCCGTGGAGGCCGCCTTCGCGGCCGTAGCCGCTTTCCTTGGTGCCGCCGAAGGGGCTGGTCGGGTCGAACTTGTTGTAGGTGTTTGCCCACACGACGCCGGCCCGCAGCTTCGCGGCCATCTTGAAAATCTTGCTGCCCTTGTCGGTCCAGACGCCGGCGCTCAGGCCGAAGGGCGTGTTGTTCGCGCGTTCGAGGGCCTCGGCCGGGGTGCGGAATGTCATGATGCTGAGCACGGGGCCGAAGATTTCCTCGCGGGCAATGCGGTGCGCGGCGGTGACGCCGGTGAAGAAGCTCGGCGGATAGAAATACCCGGCCTTGGGCAACCGGCACTTTGGCTGGACGAGGTCCGCGCCTTCGCTCACGCCGCTGGCGACGAGTTCCTTGATCTTCTCGAGCTGCGGCCTGGAATTGATCGCGCCGATGTCGGTGTTCTTGTCGAGCGGATCGCCGACGCGGAGCGTGCCGATGCGGTCGCGCAGGCGGCGGACGACTTCCTCGTAGACGCTTTCCTGCACGAGCAGGCGCGAGCCGGCGCAGCAGACGTGGCCCTGGTTGAAATAGATGCCGGCGACGATGCCTTCCACGGCCTGTTCGATCGGGGCGTCGTCAAACACGATGTTCGCCGCCTTGCCGCCGAGCTCTAGCGTGAGCTTCTTCTTCGAGCCGGCGAGGGCCGCGGCGATCTTCTTGCCGACCTCGGTGCTTCCGGTGAAGGCGACCTTGTCGATGCCGGGATGATTCACGAGCGCGGCGCCGGTTTCGCCCGCGCCGGTGACGATGTTCACGACGCCGGGAGGCAGCTCGGCTTCCTGGAAAATGCGGGCGAGGTGCAGCGCGGTGAGCGGCGTGGTCTCGGCGGGCTTCAACACGCAGGTGTTGCCGGTGGCGAGGGCGGGCGCGAGTTTCCACGCGGCCATGAGCAACGGGAAATTCCAGGGGATGACCTGGCCGGCGACGCCGAGCGGGGCGGCCTTCCGGCCGGGGAAGGCGTAGGCGAGTTTGTCGGCCCAACCGGCGTAGTAGAAGAAATGCGCGGCGACGAGCGGCAGGTCGATGTCGCGGCTTTCCTTGATCGTCTTGCCGCCGTCCATCGTCTCGAGCACGGCGAGTTCGCGCGAATGCTCCTGGATGAGGCGCGCGATGCGGTAGAGGTATTTTCCGCGTTCGGCGGCGGGCATTTTTCCCCAGACGGTTTCCTGCGCCTTGCGCGCGGCTTTCACGGCGCGGTCGATATCGGCGGCCGTGGCGGCGGTGACCTGCGCAAGCTCCTTTTCCGTCGAGGGATTGATGGTCGCGAAAGTCTTGCCGGGCTTCGTGAAGGCGCCGTCGATGAAGAGACCGTAGGCGGCGTCGACCTCGAGGGTGGGCGGGGCGGATTCCGGGGCGGGAGCATAGGCCAGGCCTTCGCCGAGACGCAGGCGGCGCTCGTCGCGTGGGACGACTTCGAGCGTGTGCGCGGTGGGGCTGGGGTGGAGGGCGACGGCCTTGGAATGGGACTTCATGGCAGGGAAAAATACTCGGCGCTCTGGTAGCGGCCGTCGACGAGGCGGGCGATCTGCATGAGCACGTCGTTGGCGAGCGTGCTGGCGCCGAAGCGGAAAAGGTCGGGCGTCATCCAGTCGGCGCCGAGGATTTCGTTGACCATCACGAGGTAGGCGAGGGCTTCCTTCGCGGTCTTGATGCCTCCCGCGGGCTTCATGCCGATGCGAACGCCGGTCGCGTAGAAATGATCGCGAATCGTCTCCAGCATGATGAGCGTGACGGGCATCGTCGCGTTGACGGCCGCCTTGCCGGTGGAGGTCTTGATGAAATCGCCGCCGGCGCGGATCGCGATCTCGCTGGCGAGGCGGACGTTGTCGTAGGTCTCGAGCTCACCGGTCTCGAGGATGACCTTCAGATGCGCGGCACCGCACGCGGCCTTCACGGCAGCGATCTCGTCGAAGACCTGGCGGTATTCGCCGCGGAGGAATGCGCCGCGATCGATCACCATGTCGATCTCGTCGGCGCCATCCTCGACGGCCATGCGCACGTCATCGAGCTTCACCGCGAGCGGCATGAGGCCGCTGGGAAAGGCCGTCGCGACGGACGCGACCTTGACCGTGGAGCCTTTTGTGAAGCGCTTCGCGGCGCGAACGAGATTCGGATACACGCAGACGGCCGCGCAGCTCGGCACGGCATGGCGGTCTTCCGCGGGGGCGATGGCCTTGCGGCAGAGGTGAGCCACCTTGCCCGGGGTGTCCTTCCCTTCGAGGGTGGTGAGATCCATCATCGAGAGGGCGAGTTTGAGGCCCTCGAGCTTGGCGGAGGCCTTGATGCTGCGCCTGGCAAAAGTGGCGGCGCGTTCGTCGGCCATCACCTGGTCGATGCTGCGACGGGCAAAGGAAAGGGACGACATGAGGGAAAAACGAGGGACGGAATTTACGAAAGACGCACGAGATCGCGGAGGAATTGGAGCCAAAGGAAGAGCAATCCCCGCGCCGAGTAACGAATCAAATTGTCGCCATCGTGCTTCAGCACGCCCGAAGAGAGGTTGTGCGCGATCTGGCGGCGCATGTCGGCTTCCATTTTTTCGCCGAGCGACGCGGGGTCCTGCTCGACGATCGCGTCCACCGCGACGTGCTCGCGGTCGAGAAACAGGCGGTGGTCGGCAAGCATTTCGTGGAACGTCGCCTCGGCGTCGGCGCGATTCAACCGGAGGTCGGGATCGAGCTGGAGACCGTAGGAGAAAGGATAGTTCCAGGTGAGGTAGGTGGCACCGCTGCGCGCGCGCGAGGTGATCGCGAGGTAGAAGAAGGCGATCTCGCCTTGCTCGACGAGGCAGATCGACGCCTCGGTGCCGCTCTTCGGCTGATAAAACACGCGATAGAATTGCTGGTGGTCGTCGTGCTCCCAACCGAGGTCATCCACGCGGTCGAAGTCGGCGGATTCGATTTCCGAGGACAGTTCCCGCAGGTTGGGAAAACGGTCGCCGTCCGGCGCGGGGAGCGAGCGCAGTTCCCGCTCGAGCGGCAGACGCAGACGGCGGGCGCGGGTGAGGATTTCCAGCCAGGGAAGCAGGAGCCACGTGGCCGCGAGCAGGAGGCCAATGAGGGCGCTCTCGAGGATCAGCCAACCGACGAGGAACGAGATTCCGAAAAGCAGGCCGAAGGTGCCGAGGCGGTGGAGGGCGGGGTGGCGGTAGGAACGCAGCCCGTAGAAAAATGCGGCCGTGGCGGCAATGATGAGAACGTTCGAAATCATCCGGGATGAATGTCGTGGGCCGCGAGGAATCTCTCGAGCTGGCGCACGTCGAAATCGGGCAGCACGGCGCCGTCCGCCAGCTCCAGGGTCGGGGTTTTGCTCTGTCCCGAAATCGCAATCATCCGGTCGTAGGTCGCCCGGTCGGCCAGGACGTCAAGCTGGTCGAACCGGTAGCCCCGGATCTTGAGCCAGTCGACGGCGTCGATACACCATGGACACCAGGTCTTGACGTAGAGCTTCATCGCTGGCACCTTTACCGGACTCTTTTCCAACTTGCGAGTTCGCGGTTCGCCGCTTTCGTAGTGAAAACGGCGCCTTCGTCTAGGGGTTAGGACACGGCCCTCTCAAGGCCGGTGCACGGGTTCGATTCCCGTAGGCGCTGCCACTTTAAGTTCTTGATGTTCAAGGATTTGTCTCAGTGGAAATTTTTCAGAGATAAAGCCGTCCAACCCTCTGAAAAAGGGGCTTCTCTGTAAAATTTTTTGGCAGCATTTGGCAGCAGATTTGCGGAAAAATGGCTTGGCAGCGAGTAGGCAGCAGGGAACTCGGTGATGTTTTTCTTTCGTAGCGATCCAAATTTTTCTCGCTTCGTCTTGATCTTTTTCCGGCCAGCTCTCTGTCGAATTGTGCGGAGGAGCCGTCAGCGGAAATTTTTTCGGTCGATTCCGGCGCGAGATACTTCCAAAGAAATCTGGCGCGGAGAGAATCGAGAGAAAAAGCAGCGGCTAGGATGATAAGGTATCGCACGCCGAAGAGACGAGCAGCTTTCAAGCCGCGATCTAGAGTCGCATGGGAACATTTTCGCGGCTATATGACTTCATGACCTCAGGTCTCAAATGCTGGGAGATCATTGTCGAAAAGCTCTCCGCGGCTGGTTGGTCGATCGGTTGCGTTCGATTCGAGCAACGCGCCTTCGATGGCCGGAAGGTTACCGAGTGAATTCGATCTGATTGGTCGGAACAATCTCCGACCATGACATTCCCTTACACCTGTGAGCGTTCTAGTTTTCTGAGCTGTTTGGTTTTTGAAAAGTGTAATAGGCCCTCATCGTGAGTTGTGCCGCCTCATTATAGAGCTTTTCGAAGGCTTCTCGGTCCTTCTTTTGTATTTGTTCCAGCATGTTACCGAGTAAATCGGCGATCGGGCGTGGTCCCTCGAATGCACCTAGGCCTTCGCGAAAAAGCTTTGATTTGATAAAATCATCTTTGGAGTAGGGGTGGCCAAAGCGACTAACCGGAGTAGATTCATCTCCGGATCCAAGTAACCAAGCGTCAGAGACTCCCAGCGATAGCTGGATCCATTGCGCGAGCTTCGGGGAGAGGGCAAGTCGATGACTTTCAATGGAGTGAATCGTTGGGAGGGATTTGTGAAGGTGCTTGGCGAACTCTTTCTGAGTCATTCCAAGTACTTCCCTTACGACCGCGAGGCGGTGTTTATTTTTCTTCGGTTTCAAAATTGTATACAGATTGTATGTTGACATGATCGGCGAATGAGCTTACATGGGCTTCCTGACATACAACTGTCATACAACACCTATTGACCAAACACGCAACAACTGAATGAGCACAAAGAAACAAATCTTGAAGGGAAAAACTATCGGCCAAGCACGCTTGCTTGGGTCCACGGATAAGAACCAACCCATCCAAAACCCGACTACCAACGACGTGCCCGCGCCCACCACCAGTGGGGCGTTAAAAGAGAGTATCCTCGCCGCCCTCAAGGCAGCCGGGTCTTCCGGACTGACCTGCTCCGAACTCGCCGCTAAACTTGGTGTCGAGCTTAAAATCGTCGCCATATGGTTCTCGACAACCGGAGTGAAAATGCCCGAGATCAAAAAAATTGCGGCGGGACACTTTGCGTTCCTTCCTCCCCCATACATCTACGATGGCGAAGATCGTCGCCCCGATGTTGATTACGCTCTCGGTGTCGCCATGAAAGCTGCTGAGGCAAAAGGCTGGGGTAAGCACGAATATGATTTCATTAAATACGCGAACATCGTGGAATTCGCTATCGACGACATTACGGCAAGTTCGCCCTACGGGATCAAGCCTCCCACTGTTGAGGTAGTGGAACCTATGCTTGACCTAATTGATTGGGACAACGACCTGACGCCGTATCCCGTCGTATGGCACATCTGGCAAGATGCAGTTGATGAGGCGAAAGGGCAACCCACTCGCGAGCAGGTTGTGGAGTCAAAGAAAAGGATGCTTATTGAGGCCTTGAAGCAGGACTTGCAGAAATTACCGATTGATCGCCTTTCTCAACTGTATGTCTCAGCCAATGACCATTACCGAGTGATTCGTATGAACCGAACGCCTCATTCCACCCAGTTTAGCTCTTAATCCTTACCAATTCACCTACCGCAGGAACTCAACCAACCCGCGAGACCTTAACAAGTTTGGCGGGCTTGCTGAGAATCGCTAGTATTATCAACAGTCTATGTCAATTCTGACGCACGATGGCATGCCAACGATGACTATGTCTGAGGCGATGGCATTTCTTACAAGTGATGGCAGGGAGCTGGCTAAGCCTGTTCCAGAAGTGGTTGCGGCGCCGCCATCAGAACCCATAATGGAGATTAGTTCGGAAAATCCAAATTCAATTAAAAAGTGGCATTCGTTTTCTCGGAAACTAGCAGTTGACGTCAACGACAAAGCGCCGGATATCACCGCAGCCATTATTCTTCATCGTCTGCTTCTGTGGAAACGGCACGGTCGAAAAAGGTGGAATGCTGCCCTTAAAAATGGCGTGAGCTGCTACCGCAGTCTCGCTGAGCTTGAATCGGATTTACCGTACCTGTCCCGGTCAGGAATAGATAATGGGCTTAAACGCCTAGCCCAACACTTTGGTGATGATATCGATGTTCATCGTGAAGGTCGTCAGAAACTTACTTTCACGATCAGCGATAAAATCGAAAAGAAATACATGAGTGCAAGCCTGGGGTTCTTCGTCGAAGGCGACGCGTTGGAGCACGGCATTCTTGCCGCAATGGTCTTGAACATTCTGAGGCAAGATCGACTTGAGTATGAAGTTCGTCACGGGCAGGGTTCAGGTTGGGAGCTGGCGTTTAGGCTTAGTTCCAGTTCGTTGAGTAAAGTTCGATTGGTTCAGGAAGGAACGAAGCAGGTTGAGCATCCGCCTGTCATTCCTGCTAGCTCTCGAAGCATCTCACGTGCTCTCAGCTCTCTGGTAGCGGCAGGTGTAATCTGTCAAGCGGACAAGGCGGGGTACTATGCCGAAGCGCATCCCATTGGCGAGAGTGATATAGCCCACGGTTTTTCTGAGGAGTTGGCCTCGGCACATGTTGAAAAGATCGCAGAATGCTTTCTGCGCTTCAAACAGCGTCAGGTGAGAAATTATGCAATTACGCCGGCTGACCTTAAAGCGTTCAGGAAATGCCTGCCTCAGCTTCGCATGTTAGGGGTCGAAGCCGAATGGTACATGTTTTATGCCATTGATGGACAGTCGCCAAAGAAGTTCAATTCAGCGTACTTGTATCAGGACACTACTGTCGCGCGAGTGTACCAAGGACTGGCCCGAAATGGGCACCGCTTTCCAACGCGACAAGAGTTGTCACCCAATATGACAAAAGTGGACATAGAGTGACAAAATTAGATGCACTGTGACAAAAGCGGACGCGGAACAGACAAAAGTGGATGATTTACTCTAGGTAAATGTTTTTAAATAATTATTAAAGGTTTCTGATAAAGGGCTTTCAAATATATAGATACGCGACTTCGTCGCGTATGAACTACGTATGAACTTAAACTGTTAATCTTATCATTGTCGCACATCTGATCAGATTCGCTGGTGAGATGTACGATGGAGTTCTCACTTGGTTCCAGCGGCTCGGCGCCATACCTGAGTCTTCTTGTAACGTCGCGATGATTTCGGTGAGCGTTGTGCCTCCGATCTTGGTGCTTGGTGGGTAGCTTCGTGAACAGCAAAGTGCCAGCTAAGAGAGGTGAAATCAAAAAAGGAGTACGTGGGAGAGACGAGGCAATTCTGCAGGCGATTGAAGCGGCTAAAGCTGCTGGATACATTCAAGAGGAAACACAGGATGGAAGAACGCGCAAATACGCTTTCGTTTCGTGGCCTAAAGATGACCGGAACTTGTCCACTTAGACTGTGGAGAAATAGCGGAGAAATTCATTCCCAATTCGTTCCGTCACCAGGAATGGATGGTTATTTTCAACCTACGAGGCATCCCAAAAAATTCGTTCCCACGTTCCCCGTTCTTTAGAACGGGAACGGGAACGTATTTGGAGCCTTCATCCAAAAAAGGAATGAAATAAATTAAAAATCGATGAGGAGTATTTTTAGAGCTAATTTCTGAGAGACGTTCTTGATCTCTTCTCTATGTTCCGCTTCGCGGCTGCCAGTTGTTGCGTTCCAGATTTCTCTACTTGTCCGACGACTACAAACTAGTGTGGCATTGTAATGTTCGTCCGGATGCCCGGAGGGAGATGTGATAATGGAGAACTTCAGAAGATTCTCTATCTCAACAAAACCGTGATCCTCGGTGATGAAGGATTGAAGGATACTAGTTGAGTGTTTTAAATATGTAATTGAACTGTATCTGTTGATTTTTTTGTTTAAAAAAGGTGTTGAGAGGTTCCTTCAATCCTTCTCAGAAATATATCTGCGGTAAGCGAATGGAGGAACTGGACGGGTATGGATGGACTGGCACCGACGGGTTAAGTGATTGGTGGAGATGGTAAAAACTGGCACCGGCGGGTGATGGCTCAAGATTCCAAATACAAAAGTGGGGTTTCAGCTTGAGTGTTTTGATCAATTCTGGTGATTATTATCTCTGTATCGCTGTTTTATCCCTCCAAAACAGTCCTTCTACGCGAGCAAGGGCGGCAGCATGCTCGATGTAGAGCCGGTGTGATATTTCAGCCTATTTTTCTATCGGCCCCATTCAATCCAATATACTGTTCGGTCATTAAAATGATAATCGAATCCATCTTCGCCTCGGCAGTTACGAGCGGAGCGCTCATTTGGCTTACGAAATCCTGGATTTCGGAACGCTTAAAGCGATCCATTCAACACGAATACGATCAAAAGCTTGAATCTTACAAAGTCACGCTTAAAGCCGAATCTGATGTAACACTTGAAAAGCTCCGAGCCGATTTGCAGATAGCCGCCGCAAAACGGAATATCGAATACAGTAGAATTCATGAGAAGAGGTTGGACATTATCTCTGAATTAGCCGGAAAGATCGACGCCCTACATCAAGCTGCCGCAGCTTATGTTTCAATGTTTGAATGGAAAGATGGAGATTCTAAGGAAGATCGACGTAAGTTTTTCGCAGATAGACTCGGAGAATTTAATCGTTTTTATAGACCTCGACGCCTTTTTATTCCTCCCGATTTAGCATCGAAGATTGAAAGTTTTAGTAGTGGCCTGTATAACATTTCAATCGAATTCATGATTCATGTGGAGCAGGCTCGTGAGCACGGCGGTCATGAGGATATCGATCGCTGGACCAAAGCTAGTGAATACACATCTCAAGAAGCGCCCAAGCTTATCACAGAGCTTGAATGTGAGTTTCGCACCTTACTTGGAATCGCGGAATGAGACCGAACAAGGCGCTGCAGCTAACCCCTAGCCGCAACGCGTCAGCGATTACGACCGTCCTTCCTTTCCATTCACGCGCCATCTGGGTTGCGCGCCCGTTCGGGGCAGCTGAGCTTGGCGTTCGGCCATCAAGTAAATCGCTTTCCCCCAATGAACAGAATTCCAATGATACTCAGAACTGGCGTCAAGAGGCGCTCGGTAGTTTCCAGAATGTCTCGCGCCTCGGCCCCCTGCGATACTGCAGCGATTACGCTCACTGTATATAAGAAGATGACAAGGACACACAGGATAAAGACAGACTTTGCAGCTACAACGCGTGCGGCGCGCTTCCGCCTGACACGTGGGGATTGGTTTTTCTGTTTACAATACCGGGCTTCCATGGCTGAAAGCCATAATGCCTTTCTTACATTTTGTCAAGTTTTTTCTTCTTCGACAGAGTAAATTAGGCGAATTCTTCATGTTTGAACGACAGAATTTTTATTATTTTATTAAAATAAACAAAAAAAGCCGAACAAGGCGCTGCAGCTAACCCCTAGCCGCCACACGTCGCTTTCTCACGACCGCCCATCCTCTCTATTCACGCCTTCACAAGAGTTCAACCCGCGCTCGGGGTAGCTGAGCTTGACGTTGGGCTATATAAAATTCTATGCTCGAAACCTTCAAAAAGGTCTCAAACCCTCTGACTATCATTGCCATTTTTGCGGGCATCACAGAAATCAGCGGCACACTGATTCTTCCATTTGTAGCTGCCGCAAATCAAGCGACCTACATTTGGTTTCTTATCTTCTTTCCTACTTTATTGGTGATTTGCTTCTTTTTAACATTAAACCTCAATCACAAGGTTTTATATTCTCCGTCCGACTTCAGAGAAGATGAGTCCTTTTTACGAGCATCGACGCCACGTGAGCAGTTTTTAAAAATTAAGAACGAAGTCCAAGCCATTCAGAGCGATAACAAAGCTATTGATGGTATATATTCGCTCCCATCAACCCCTGACGATACGAAAGAGTTTATCGATTTGTATTATCAGGCGGAGGATCTCGTTTTGCGTGAGTTACAAGCTGAATATGGACGCTATGTTAAGCGCAACGTGGCGCTGGATTATTATAAAACAACCGTTCAGTTTGATGCTGCGATTACATTAAAAAGAGCCTTGATCGCTGTAGAAATTAAGTTGGTGCAGCACCCGACATTGAACTACGCTCTTTTTGACCTGATAAGAAATAAGGCACAGACCGTTGATGATGCTGCAAAAATGAGCGGCGAATATTGGGGGGGCTCGGTTATGCTCGTTATTGTAGCCACTTTCTCAGGTGAGCCCCTTAAAGAATACACAGCAAAATTAGAAAAGGCCCTCAAAGAGCTGAATATCTATACGGACTTACGCATTTATCAGCTAGATGAGTTGCGATCTAAATATCCAAATGCAGCCCAACAAGACGCTGCAGCTAACCCGTAGCTGCTTCATTATTACGCCGATAGCGTTAAGAAAACCTATAACGCTGCGGACAAAGCTGGGATTCAGAGGTTTAATCAGCCTATCGAGAGTGAGAATGGATCGATAAATCCCGTTGATTTCAGGAAAGGATGCTTCCGTAAACGATGTTGCCAAGTCATAGCTAAAATAAACTCAGCATAAAAGCTGAGTTTATTTTTTTCCTGCCCGTCAAGCATCGTTCCCAATTCCTCGATGAGAGGAACGAGAAGGATGCTAACAGGCCAGGCAGGGAACGAGTCGAAGGGGAGTGACGCCGACCAAAATGAACGAGCCGGCTGTGGACGTTCTCGTTCTCTATTCAGTTCTTCCCGTGGAGGCGAAACCCGAACTTGGAATCGAACAACCCTTGAAGCGCAGTCGTGCGTTCAGGAAGAAGAGAAAGATTTCCTTTCAGGCCTTCAGTAAACGCATTGAACAAACTCCAGGCCGTACGCGGCGCGAAGTCAGAATGACGCGGTTCCCGCCATTCCCGAAGCACCTCCGGGATGTGACGGTTGGTAATGGCTCCCACATCAGCGGCCCTGATCACGATATCGTGGGCCTTTGCATCGGTCACGCTGGTTGCGCCATAGGCGGCGATGCGTTGGTCCTGGGTATGCCACTGCTCCACGATCCTGCTCACTGCCGTGTGGGCAAGTGTGGGAAGATCGCGGAGAATGAACCTCGTGTGCCGACGTGCCAGTTTGACCTCGCCCGAGAAGCTCAAGTTGTCGCAGACGAACACTTGGACCCCAGCGACGATGCCGGCAGGGAAGGTCTTGTCGTGCGAGTTTCTCAAGCCCAGCACCCACGAGTAATCGTTGGCATTGTGGCCATGCCGGACTTCGAGAAGCCCGAAGTAGCGCTGACCATCGGCGGTGAGGCTGTGGGCTTCGCCGAGCACTTCGATGTCGTTTGCCTTCAGGGTGCGCTCGATTTGCGCGAGCACCTTCGTGTGGGCAATTGGCATCCAGGTATGTGTCGGCTGAGGAGTTGGCACCGAGGCCAATTCCCGACGGCTGACGGCTGCAGCGCCGCAGTGCAGGATGAGGTTGCAGCGGCGAGGGGAGGAAGGGGCGATGTTCATGATTTCTTGTGATGAGTGGAGCCCAGGCAACGCCGGGCGATGTTGACGGCCACCAGGCTGATACTGGTTTGGATCAGCCAGATGACGGAGGTGAGGACGAGTTTGGGGTTGGTCATGTGGTTTTGGTTTTTGGGTTGAGGACCTGACTTCAGGCCGCTTTTTTGTATTTGAGCTGAGAGACGAGGCACTCGGCTTGTTCGATGTCATCCCGGAGACCGAGATAAACGGGTTGGTAGAGGCTCCCGCTCTCGGGAATGGCGTAGAGGTAGCGCACTTCGGCCACCTGCCCGACTTCAGGCAGAGGATGGTTGGGTGGGATCGTCACGTTGCCAGCTGGCACCAACTTGGTATCATCCCAGAGAGAGATCGCCGCACTGCGCCTGGTATTGATCGCCGAAACGATCACGGACGCCGTGGTCACGAACTTGAACTTCAGCTGATTTCCGCCCGAGGCCGGACGGCCAGCGGAGTAGGAGGCAAGTTCACGCTTGAAGACGACGCCCTCGATGCCCTGTTCCCGGTAGCGATCGAACGCGAAGCGCTTTTCCTGCTCGCCCCAGAAGGTGCACACCTGCCGGATCGAGCCAACGGGTTCGTCGCCAAGCAACGTCATTAATGCGATGAGACGCTGCCGGTAGGGCTCATTTCGCAAATCTTCTTCGTCGCATTCAAGGAGGTCGAAAGCGCTGAACACGTCTCCGACCGCCTCGCCGTCGATGAGGAAGTCTCCCTCGAAGAGGAGTGCGTCGTCCGGGATGGACTCAGGGATGCCACACTCGATTCCTCGGCGATTGATCCCGGTGACGGACTGCCCCATCTTCCGAATGAGTAGTCGTCGTCCATCGATCTTGGGCTGAAGGACGAACGAGTCGTCTGTCAGTAGCTGAGGAAGCTCGACCTCCTCAACCGGGTTTAGCAGTTGAGGGAGGACGCCAGTAAACTCCTGGCTGCCTCCCGAGTAGGAAGTCGCGTCCGCGCCGGGAGTGTATCCCTTGGCGAGTTTCTCCCGAACGAGCCGGTCATGGATTTTCAGAGCCTGTTCGTATGAGACTGGATATTGAGTCTTGCTGCCGGTCGAGAGAGTCGCTCCCCGACGCCCATAGGCGAAGTTGACGACCCATCCGGTGGAGCGTTCTTCGAGCGCGATCTGATAGACCTTATCGGAAGCGCCCTCGCGGTAATACAGGGTGGTAGGGGACATAAGTTGGAAAAAGAAAAAGGCCGCTTGGTGAGAGCGGCCTTCGTTGTTGGTGGATCCTTTGAACGGCTATTTGCCGCCCAAAGCTTTCTCGAGAATGCGAATCACGGCTCCGAGAACCCGGAGAGCGATCTGCCATTTGTTGGACATTTTAATGAACTCCGTTGGTGGGACGGACTGAGCGTCCATTACGTTTCTGCTGGCCGCCTTGACCTTGATACACATCGATCAAGTCTCCGATGAAAGCAGAAGCTTCGAGAGTGCTCAGAGTTTTAACTGGCTTTCGGTGCCACTGGTGAGCGAGATTCTCGATTTCCTGTCTGTCGAGCTCATGGGTCTCCATGAGTTTCAAAATGAGACTTTTCTGCTTTGGAGAGCAGGCCCAGTGGTCTCCACCATTTTTCCGATGGGAAGGACCGTCGGAAGGTGGAATTTCTCCAATGTAGCCTGCATGCTGGATCTCCTGGTCGACGGCATCCTGAAGAAGCCGATAGAGCTTGGAGCTTTCTGCTTCGAGCTGGGTGAGGTCGTGGACTTCGGTACGGACCGTCACCGAATACTGGTGACTGCTGTATCCGGGTAGTCCTAGTTTCTTGCTGTAGTTGGTTTCGACAATGATGGCCATGTGAGTGTCGTGGTTGGTTGAGGGCATGAAAAAAGCCAGTGGGTGATTCCACTGGCTTTTTTGTTTGCCTGATTTGCCTGAGACTCGGATTGGGACCTCCAATCTAAGTATCATCTCTAAGGATTATACCTCGATCGGACCTCTTTTCCTGGGGAGGGGGGCTCCTTCGTGCCATGATCACAATGACGCACCCGATTCCTAGCAGTATGAGGCTGCCAGGTTCAGGAACGGCTGTCGTGACCGTCTGGATCGTGATGTTGTCGAAGGAAAGCGATCCCTTGCCTGTGAACCAGTTGTCGCCTGCAAACCACATCGATAGATTTCCGAGCTGCAAATTACGGCCGTTAAGCTGAGGATATAGGTTGGAATAGACCAATGTAAAAGAAACCCACCCTGCGTTCAGAGGAGGAATTTTTAGCGTCTGATATTGCAACCCCGTCGGATACGTTTCCAAAGTCAGGCCAATCGGCGCCCCAATCCCGATCTGCACAGATCCCGTGGTTTCTGCCGTATTCGCACGGACATATCCTTGAATGTAGAGACGGGTGTTGCTCGATTCCGTCGTAAGCGTGAATGGCTTCAAACTTGCATAGGTAGAATAATTGGTGGTTGTCGTGGTGGTCTTCACGTTGATCGTGAGACATCCGGGACTACCTCCATAGCCGGCGGAAGCATACGAGATCGTGGTGTACCAAGGTGCCACATCGCCGGAAGCGAACCAGCCATTGTAATTGGCGGGAGTGTCGAAGTTGTTGGAATAGACGACCACACCATATGAAAATGGGGCGGTCATCAGGAAGAGAAGCGTGAGGATTGTTTTCATGATGGCAGGTTGATGGTTGAAAAGAAGCTTTTCACTTAGCAAAAGCTCGCTTGCCTATCATTATACCCGCGCTCTCCGCGTTTGATGCGAGGGGGGCTTAGGAGTATTTTCTGGTAAGTTCCTGTGCGTTTTTGGAATGGGTCATTTGAAGAATTCGGAAATGAGCCGCAACTTCGTTGTCGGCGGCATTGAGTTCTTCAACGGCCCGGGAATATTGAGCAAGCTGCTCCATCTCGACATCACGTTGAACGCGTCCATTACCCATGAAGTACGAAACGAAGTTCGCGGTGAATCCGTTGTTCTGATGGTAGACCAGATGTGCGCGATAGACGGCGGCCTGACATCGGGTGGTAATAAGCAGCAAGTGGCAGTAGTGTTTCCATAAATCGGCAATCTCGATCATGAGTGGGTCCACCTGATGAGAATCCAAATTGAGCAAACCGTTGAAGAACCACTGCAAGACGGAATCCGAATAGGTAATGACCTGCTCGATCTGCTGATATCGCTTTGCTTCCAAGAGCTTTGCGAAATTGAATTCTGCGAGATAGGGAGAAGTCCGTATTTCTTCGAACTTCGTCCGGTATTCTCCGAAGTTTGCGGCGTAGTTTTTAGTGGCCTCCTCCGAGACCGTTTCAATTGGGAAAATGCCCTGTGGCGCATCCATAGAAGAGAATTCCAATGACGATGCCGGCGGCCAACACCTTTGCCAGCGGCAGGAAAAGAATGTAAAAGAGATGAGGAAGGCCGGTAGCGTGAGCCCCGATGCCCAGAAAAGCCATGATGGCTCCAAAGATTAGAATTCCTGTAATCATAAGTTTACGCGCCTGAGTTCATCGAATTGTTGATGCAATAGAGGATCAATTGTGCCAGCGGCACCGGCAGATAAAGGCGGACCGCCTCGAGAGTGCGGTTTTCGCCGTATCCCTTTCGACTGGGATAATCGGGGTCGACCAAAACCGTATCGATCCGCAAAAGCTTGAAGGGATAGTTTGAAAGGGAGGATCCTGACCACCGCCTCCAATCCGGTCGATCGCTTAGAATGTAGTAAAAGACCTGGTGGTCGATGAAGAGTTTCTTCATGGCTTTGTTCCGATAGCTGACGAAATTGTAAGTTCTCCAGCCTTGATCTCCTGTATATCGTGGTGGGAATTGTCCGGGCTTTGGCGCTTCTTGGACCAATTGAATGCACACCACCTGGTTCGCTTGATCCACAACGATGTTGATTTGATTGTAGCCGTCCGCGAACAATCCTTTGTAGGTGTAATAGAAAAATGACTCCTTCGGAAATCCCGGGCATCCGAGCATGTTCCGTGATGGGAGGTTACCAGTCAGTCCCAAGGTTTTGACGGCTTCCTTGATCGGCATCAGGTAAGTGACGCCTTTGTAGATTTCGATACTGCTGTCGGCGTCCAGATTGGCACCTGCGTTAACCAATGGATCAAGTAAACGAACGAGATCGGTCATGGTCTCCGTTCCTCCCTGCAGCTTCGTGTTCCACTTGGGGCCGAGCTTGATACCAGGTGTTGCGGCTGATGGAGGCTGGGGAGGAGGAACTTGAGCAAATACGTTTTCGATACAGAGGAAAACGACTGACGCGGCAACGCACAAACTCCTGATCATTTGTGTCGTTTTACGCCCTATTGGGCCGTGTTCGCAAGAACGATTTTACGCCCTAATGGGGCGCGTGGCGGTTGCGCAGCAACAACAGAAACTGAGAGTCTTGGGAGCAAACATTCGTCGAGAACGTTTGTCCCATGGTTTGACTCAGGAGAAGCTCGCAGAGATGTCTGATCTGAACATCCGAACGCTTCAAAAAATCGAAGCTGGCAGACTGAATATATTGGTCACAACGTTAATTCGGCTGCGGGAAGGCATCGGCTGTAGATGGGCCGACTTGGTAGAGATCTTGTAGAATCAGCTAAAAGGTAGGAACTGACATCTTCTATGCTCTGGACACAGCGAAATTAATCTGTGGCTCTCCTTTCATTGCCTAACCAACCCAAAAAAGAACCCCGTCAGTTATGGCTGACGGGGTTTTCTGTGATATGTGAGAACTTCTCAGTGAGCGGCTGCAAATTCTGGCTGAACCGTTGCTACAAGTGGTACCGCGGATGCAGATGGAGCGACCTCCGTTACCGGCTCAATAGCTGGTTCTGCTGCAAGGGTGGGGGACTCGACTGTCGGTTCGGAAGCGATTACAGGGATGATGGGTTCATTGGTAGTGCCCAACGCCCAAACGCCGCGACCGACTTTCACAAATCCCTTCTTCTTTCCGGTCGTGGCGAAGAAAACATGCAGGCTGGCAGGCTTTGCTCCGGTAAGCTTGGCGATCTCGGGAACCGACAATCCTTCCGGTTTGTCCTTCAAAGCTACAGCAACTCGCTCAGCCAATGAACCTGATTGCTTCTCAGGAGATGCTTGTGATGATTTTGCGGCGCGCGTTGTCTTGGAAGCTGTAGGTGCTTTGACTTTTGGCGCAGGAGAGGGGGCAGTTTTCTGCGATTGTGAATCGGCACTAGCCAAGCGGGTAATCGATGCGTCGATCGTAGCGATCTCTGCTAGAAGAGTTTCCTTTTTCTCAACGAGAGTGAGGAGTTCGCGGAGAATTTCGGGTGTCAGGTCGGAATAAGACATTTGTTATCTCTGTGGATGATTTGTTAGCGAGGTTCAAGTAAAATTGTCGCTGCTCAAAACTGATGCTCTTCCCTGTCGAGATCTAAAGTGGGTGTGGAAGTCGAATGTACGATCGATTTATCTAAAAAATGAATCGTTTAACAGAGTGTAGCACCGTATCAGAATGGCAAAATACACAAAGTCGCATTATATTGGCGGTTTGGTAAATCAGCGACTTTTCGTAAAAGTTTTCTGAACTAATGAGAGGTTCAGTCGTTGAC
>DATCRI010000020.1 GCA_036569045.1 Chthoniobacterales bacterium
CCTGAACCCGCCCCAGAGCGGCATTCTCGGCATGCACAAGACGATGGACCGCCCCGTCGCCGTGAAAGGACAGGTCGTCATCCGCCCGATGATGTATCTCGCCCTCAGCTACGACCACCGCGTCGTGGACGGCAAGGAGGCCGTGACATTCCTCGTCCGCGTGAAGGATTGCATCGAAAACCCGATGCGCCTTCTCCTCGGCACGTAGGCCCGGCCCGAAGTTCCTTTTCGCAACCCCGCCCGAGAGGGCGGGGTCCTTTATTTCCAGAAGACGGAGGTCCCGACTCCTGCGAAAATTTTGCGGATTATTCAGAGCCACACCGACTTCGATTTGCGTTATTCCTCGTAAATTACGGATGAAAACCCACCTCGTCTTTGCCGTAATGACGGCCCTCTTGCTGGCATTTGTGATCAGCCAGAGCGGCCAGAAAACGGTCACCTTCGACAACGTCGTCGGCATCGCCCAGGGCCTCAGCAGCGAGGATTACCAGGCCCCGCCGAAGATCGCCGCCCCCCTGCGGGCGCTGAACTACGACCAGACGCGCGACATCCGCTTCAAGGAGGACCAGACTCTCTGGCGCAAGGAGGGGCTGCCCTTCCAGGTCCGCTTCTTCTTTGCGGCCGGCGGTGGCGACGCGCACAGCCCGATGCCGGTGACGGTCTATCAGGTCAATCGCGACAGCGCCCGGCAGGTCCGCTTCTCGCCGGAGCAGTTCACCTTCGGCCCGCTGGTGAAACTTTCGCCGGAGGACGAGAAACTCGGCCAATATTCCGGCTTCCGGCTCTACTACCCGGTCAACAAGCCGGATGTGCTCGACGAAGCGCTCGTCTTCCAGGGCGCGAGCTATTTCCGTCCCCTCGCGAAATCCCAGCAATATGGCCTCTCCGCCCGCGGCATCACCATCGACTCGCTCGGCAAAGAGGATTTCCCGAACTTCACGCAGTTCTGGCTCGTGAAGCCCTCCGCCGGCGCCTCGGAAATGGTTCTCTACGCCCTGCTGGAGGGCCGCGACCTCACGGGCGCCTACGAGTTCCGCGTCGCGCCCGGCCCGGAGTCGAAGATTCACGTGCGCGCCGTGCTTTTCCCACGGCTCGTCAAAAAGAAAAACGGCGAGATCACCAAACGCACGATCAAGGAGATCGGCTACGCGCCGCTCACGAGCATGTATTGGTATGGCGAGAACACGAGCAACACCTTCGGCGGCTGGCGGCCGGAAGTGCACGACTCCGACGGTCTCCAGATGCAGCGCGGCAATGGCGAATGGATCTGGCATCCGCTGTCGTGGGCGAAACAGCGTCAGGTCAACGTTTTCTCGGACCAGAATCCCAAGGGATTTGGCCTCTTCCAGCGGGATCGCGACTTCACCCACTATCAGGACCTCGAGGCGAACTACCACCTTCGGCCGAGCGCCTGGGTGCAGCCCGACGGGGACTGGGGAGCGGGGTCCGTCGTCCTGATGCAAAACGCGACCAGCAACGAATTCGACGACAACGTCGTGGCCTACTGGCGGCCGGAAGGCGGCCTGACCGGTCGCACCGAGATCGCCTATGCCCTCACGGCCTTCACGAAAAACGGCAGCCTGCCGCCCCTTGGCGCCTGCATTTCCACCCGTATCGACTATCAGGACAAACCGAATTTCCGGAAAATCGTGCTCACGTTCTCCGGCGGCGATCTGAACAACCTCCCGGCCGACACCCGCCCCACGCCCGACATCTGGATCGACAAGACCGGCATCCTCTCCGACGTGCAGGTGCAGCAGATTCCCGGCACCAAGGACTGGCAGATTACCTTCGGCGTCACCGCTTCCGACGTCGGCAATCCCGTGGAAATGCTCTGCACGCTCCGTCGCGATGGCAAACCGCTCACCGAAACCTGGTCCTACACATGGGTGAAGTAAATCTCGACGCCTGGAACGCCGCCGCCCTGCGGCTGGAGGATTATCTGCGCGTGCACCGCGTGGAAGACCGCGAGCACCTGCTCGAACTCAACCTCGAGCTGCTCGAAGAAGCCCGCCGCCGCCATGCCGAGACGCCCTCGCGCACGCCACTCGATGTGACGATGCAGATCGCCACCACACGCATCGAGGCGTGGTTCGCCCGACTTGCGGATGACTCCTCCCCGCCGGATCCCCAGCTCGCCGCCCGCGGCCGCGCCGCGTGGTTCGCCAGCGGCCTGCATCGCAAATGGCCTTCCGCGTTTCTGGCCCCCAACCCACCCGCCGACCTTCTGGCCGCCGTCCGTTCCGCCTCGCTGCAGGCGGGGCCGGCGCTCGAGTTCTCCAGCCTCATCCGCACCGAAGTCGACTACGGCGCGATGGAAGACATCGCCGAGGAAACGTGGCAGCAATTCTCGTGGGCCCACGTCCTGCGGGCCTTCGTCATCTGGGTCATCATCTTTTTCGCCGCCTACGGCTGCTATCTCCAATTCTTTCAGCGATGAAATTCTCCCGTGCCGCCGATCTTCCCGCCGAGGCTGCTTCCCTGCGCCAGGCGCTCTTCCTCGCCACCGGCGGGGGCATCACCATTGCCGGTGCCTGGCTGCTCTTCGCGACCTATCGCCACGACGGTGTCACCTGGCTCGAGGGCGTGCTGCTCGCGCTCTTCATCGTGCTTTTCGGCCAAATCGCCTTCGGGTTCTCCATCGCGTTCTGGGGTTTTCTCATCCGCCTGCGTCGCGAACCCTACCAGATCATGCGCACGCTGGAGGACGCGGATCCCGCGACGCCCCCGGGCTCCACCGCGATCGTGATGCCGGTCTACAACGAGGATCCCGCCCGCATTTTCCGCGCGCTCGAGAACATGCTCCTCTCGTTGCGCGAGACCGGCCACGGCGACGCCTTCGACTTCTTCATCCTCAGCGACTCGAACCAGCCCGATAACTGGATCGACGAGGAATGCGCCTGGGTGAGCCTGTGCTCCCGACTCGAGGCCTACGGGCGCGTGTTTTACCGCAAGCGCCGCGTCTCGCTGAACGGAAAGAGCGGCAACATCGCCGACTTCTGCCGCCGCTGGGGCAGGCGCTACCGCTACATGGTCATTCTCGACGCCGACAGCGTGATGACCGGTTCCGCCTTCGTGCGCCTCGCCCGCGCGATGGATGCCAACCCGCAGGTCGGCCTCATCCAGACGCAGCCCGCCATCATCCGGGGCACCTCGGTCTACCAGCGCCTCGTCCAGTTCTCCACCCACACGCTCGGCCCGATCTTTGCTGCCGGCTCGAATTTCTGGCACCTCGCCGGCGCCAACTACTGGGGCCACAACGCCATCATCCGGCTCCAGCCATTCATGGAGCATTGCGTGCTGCCCGAGCTCCCGGGTCGCAGCGCCGCAGCCCGTCACATTCTCAGCCACGATACCGTCGAGGCCGCGCTCATGCAGCAGGCCGGCTATCAGGTGTGGTTCGCCTACGACGAGTCCGGCAGCTACGAGGAAGGGCCGCCGAACCTCACCGAGAGCCTCAAGCGCGACCGCCGCTGGTGCCAGGGCAATCTCCAGCACTTCTGGTTCCTCTTCGCGCCGCGCACGGGATTCACGAACCGGATCCACATCTTCTTCGGCCTCATGGCCTATCTGAGCGCGCCGTTGCTCGTCGTTTTCATCGCGCTGAACGCCATCGACTTCTACGGCAAGCAACAGCGAGCCCTGCTCTCCTCCCAACTCTCCCTCGCGAGCGAGACGTGGTGGACCAGCCTGCTCCTGCTCGGCCTCACGCTCATCCTTCTCTTCGCCTCGAAGTTCTTCGGACTTCTCTACACGCTTGTTCGCCGCAAGCTCTTCGGCGGCCTGGGCTCGGTGCTCGGCGGCAGTGTCATCGAAACGGTCGCGTCCGTGCTGCTCGCGCCAATCATGCTGTGGTATTACACGCAATTCGTCGTGCTGACCCTGCTCGGCGTGAAGGTCACGTGGAAAACGCAGAATCGGAGCGACTCCGCCATTCCCTTCGGACAGGCCGTGCGCGAATACGGCCTGCTCACTCTCGCCGGCATCGTCATCACCGCCGCGACCCTCCACTGGGCGCCCGTGCTCACCCTCTGGCTCTCACCGCTGCTCCTCGGCTGGCTGCTCGCCGTGCCCTTTGTCATGCTCACCAGCTCCGACCGCATCGGCCAGTGGCTGCGGCGGCGCCGTTTGCTGCTCATTCCCGAGGAAATCCATCCCCCCGCGATCCTCGCCAACCTCGACGAACCGCCCGAGGCTCTCATTCGTCCCCTCACCCTCGCGAATACCCCGCACTACGGCCTCCTCCAGGCGCTCCTCGCTCCCTTCGCGAACGCCGTCCACATCTCACTGCTCCGCCGCTCCCGCGTGCACGCGAAGCACAAGCAGGACTACCTCGACGCCCTCACCACCCGCCTGCTCACCGAAGGGCCCGACGTCCTTTCCCGGCGCGAAATGATGGCCCTGCTCTGGAGTTCGGAATCCCTCATCTCCCTCCACCGCCGCCTCTGGCAGGCGAGCGAGACGGAACTGCACCCGTGGTGGCGCTTCGCGATGCATCACTACAATGAGGCCCAGGCCGCGCGCCAGACGCCTTAGGCCTCAGCGGTCGTCGATCGCGTTATCCGTGCCCACGTATTGGGGCGAAACTGTATCGTAGCGTCCGTTCGAAGAAGCGGACCTTCCGGACGATCGCCTGGAAGATCGGGAATCCGAGCGATCCCCGCCGCCAAAAACGCGACTCCACCAGCTCCGCGCCTTGTGAGTCGCGGTATGCACCCCCGATTCGATGTGATCTCCGGTCGCGGCGACCACACTTCGAGCCCGGCGAGATTCCCGCTCCACACTCGAGCATCCGATCGCCCCTACCAACATCATCGACACGAAAATCACACGCCATCTCACACCGCTATTTCGCGGCAGAAGCTCCCCTTGGACGACTCAAAAACGCCTTCCATCCAAAGAACGTTCTGAACGTCAGGGAATACCCGCCGCGATAACGGCGCCCCGGGGGCGCCGGGACACCGTTATTCACCGCGAAGATCAGCCTCAGAGACTCGAACCCGCCGGCAGGCGCACGAGGCGCTGAACCGTCGGCGAGGAAAGGTTTCCAACGGTGTCCGACGCGTAAACGCGGACCTTGTTGGTGCCCAGTCGAAGCTTCACGCGGGCCTTCCATTTGTTGCGGCCCTTTGCCAGCTTGAGCGGGCCATTGTTCACTCGCACGAACACCTGGGTCACCTTGGTCAGGTCGTCTTTCGCGCTGCCCTTCACGAGGAAGCTCTGAGCGGTCGTCAATGCCGACCGCCCGCCGTCGATCTTCGGCACCGGCGGTTGATCGATCACCAGGCGAATCGACCATCCGCCCGCGATCACCCCCCCGTTGTTGTCCTGATCGTCATACACGTAAAGCGCCCACGCTCCGCTGGGCTTCAGGCCGTTGAAAATCGACAGGTTCGAACCCGCGGACGAAGGCGCCGGCGACGGGAAGAAATCCGCCGTGCTCTCGTAATTCGCCGGGCCGTAGGTGCCAGTCGCGATCTGGCTGCCGTTGGGAATTACCCCCGCGCCATCGGCAAAAGTCACATCCGCGCCGTTCACCGGCAGATTCGCGCCCGCGTCGGACATGAGGATGATCCCCGCGCCGTTCGGCCCCACCAGCATGATGTCGAGGTCGTCGGGATTCGTATGGGTCAGCCCCTTCAACGTCACGCTGATCGAGGCAATCTTGCCCTTCGGAAAGAGCGACGAGATGGAAGAAGGATACGGCGAGCCCTGCGCGCTCAGCCCGGTGGAGAGGACAATCGGACTCGTGTTCGAGAACTTGATCACCTCCGTCGCATGCAGCAACCCGCCACAAAAAAGGCCGGCAGCGCCGGCAATCACACCTCTCAGGATCCCACATCCCGAGCCAAAATTATTTTTTTTTGAATCCATCTGAAATCTACGCGCGAGTTTCCCAAACTTGCGGAATTCTTTTGAGCGATGGCGATATTGCGGATGGCGGTCCTTCGTCCGAGACTCGAATCGCATGTCGAACGAACTCGCCGCCGCCACGTCGCCCTATCTGCTCCAGCACGCGGACAACCCCGTGCACTGGCACGAGTGGAACGCGGCCGCCTTCGCCCGCGCGCAGGCCGAGAACAAACCCGTCTTCCTCTCGATCGGCTACTCGACCTGTCACTGGTGCCACGTGATGGCGCATGAATCGTTCGAGAATCCGGAGATCGCCGCCGTCCTCAACGAGTTCTACGTCAGCATCAAGGTCGACCGCGAAGAACGCCCCGACATCGACCGCCTCTACATGGCCTTCGTGCAGGCGACGACCGGCAGCGGCGGCTGGCCCATGAGCGTGTGGCTCACGCCGAAGGGC
Source organism: Chthoniobacterales bacterium (assembly GCA_036569045.1). Lineage (NCBI taxonomy): Bacteria > Pseudomonadati > Verrucomicrobiota > Spartobacteria > Chthoniobacterales > Chthoniobacterales bacterium. The sequence goes on from DATCRI010000020.1 coordinate 6,311, forward strand.
GAGCCGTTCTTCGGCGGCACCTACTTTCCGCCGACGGACCGCTACGGCCGGCCGGGATTCGCCACCGTCCTCGAGCGGATCGCCGAGCTCTGGGCCGCGGAACCGGATCGCATCCTCGCGCAGGGCGCCGACGTCATCGCCTCTCTCCGCGAAACCTCCACGCCGCCGTCCGCCAGCCTCGAACTCAACGCGGCCCCGCTCCTCGCCGGATTCGACGCGTTCGCGACAAACTACGATGCCGCCCGTGGCGGCTTCGGCGGCGGCCCGAAGTTTCCGCGTCCATCCGTCTTCAATTTCCTCCTCCGCCGGCCCGAGCCCGAGGCGCTCGAGATAACGCTCCACACCCTGCGCGCGATGGCCGCCGGCGGCATGCGGGATCACCTCGGCGGCGGCTTCCACCGCTACTCGGTCGACGGCGCGTGGCACGTCCCGCACTTCGAGAAAATGCTCTACGACCAGGCGCAGCTTGTCGGCTCGTATCTCGACGCCTGGCAGATCACCGGCGACGCCCATTTTGCCGTGCTCGTCCGCGAGACTCTCGGCTACGTCACGCGCGATCTCACCCACGCGCAGGGCGGCTTTTTCTCCGCCGAGGATGCCGACAGCCTGCTCGAGCATGGCCAGCCCGCGCACGCCGAGGGCGCGTTCTACGTCTGGTCTCACGATGAAATCGGGCGCCTTCTCGGCCCCGAACGCGCCGCGATTTTCGGTCAACGCTACGGCGTCGAGTCCGGCGGCAACGTCGATCCCGCCGCCGATCCGCATCACGAATTCACCGGCAAGAACATCCTCGTCGAGCGCGCCGCCGAGCCCGCGCTCGAGGCCGAACGCGCCATCCTTTTCGAGGCTCGGGCGAGGCGGCCCCGCCCGCATCTCGACGACAAGATTCTCACCGCCTGGAACGGTCTCATGATTTCCGCGTTCGCCCGCACTGGCGCCGCGATGGATGCGCCCGATTATCTCGCGATTGCCCGCCGCGCCGCGGAATTCGTCCGGGCGGAATTATTCGACCCGGCGACCGGCGAACTCCTCCGCACCTGGCGCGACGGCCGCGCGTCGATTCGCGCCTTCACCGAGGATTATGCGTTCCTCATCCAGGCCCTGCTCGATCTCTACGAGGCCGACCTCGATCCCGCGTGGTTCGAGTGGGCGCAAGAGCTCCAGGCGAAGCAGGATGCGCTCTTCTTCGACGAATCCACCGGCTCCTACCTCGGCAGCGCGGAGGGCGATCCGCTTGTGCCGCTGCGCCTGCGTGACGACTACGACGGCGCCGAGCCCTCGGCCAACGCCGTCGCCACGCGCAATCTTCTCCGCCTCGCGTGGATGACCCACGACGACGCCTTCACGGAACGGGCGCGCCGCATTCTCGCATCCTTCGAGACGATTCTTCATCGCATGCCTTCCGCCGTGCCGCAGATGCTCTGCGCGCTGGACATGTTCCTCACGCCGCCGCGTCAATTCGTGATCGCCGGTCCGGATCCTCAGGAGTTCCTGCGCGCGATCCATCGTCGCCACGAGCCAAATCGCGTCGTTGTTCGCGCCGGCCACACGCCGGCGACCGCCGCCATGCTCCCGGTGAAGGGCCGCGCCGCACTCTACGTTTGCGAGGATTTCGCCTGCCGCGCGCCAATCACCGATCCGACGGCAATCTAGGCCGTCAGCATGGCCGCGCCAAAGACGCCGGCACTGTCTCCGAGCGTGGGCTTGAGCAGCGCGGCCTCGAAGGTCGGCGCGAAAATGTGCGACGAAATTTTCGCCCGCGTCTCATCGGAATACAGCGCGTCGATGTTGCCCACACCGCCGCCAACCACGACGGCATGCGGGTCGAACGTGTCGATGATGATCGCCAGCGCGCGCGCGAAGGTATCCGTCATCCGCGTCATCGTCGCGATGGCGTGCGGATCGGTCCCCGCGAGCGCCCGCGCGACGACTTCCTTGAGCGGCCGAGGTTCCCCGGCCACGCCGGCGTAGTATCGCTCGAGCGCCGGGCCGCAGAGGATCGTCTCGATGATGCCGCGCGTGCCGTAGCCGGACATTTCGCCATCGGGCTCGATGACAATCTGTCCCCATTCGCCGGCGATGCCGTGGCAACCGTTGAGCACGTGCCCGTTCACGACGAATCCGCCGCCGCAGCCCGTGCCCATGATGATGCCGAAGACCGTCTCGTAGCCGCGCGCGGCGCCCATCGTGGCCTCCGCGAGCGCGAAGCAGTTCGCGTCGTTCGCGATCTCGATCTTCACGCCGAGCGCGCGCTGGAGGTCGTCGCGGAAGGGGCGCCCGTTCAGGCATTGGGTGTTCGAGCCGCGCTGGAGGCCACTTTTCGGGTCGCGCGTGCCGGGCGTGCCGATGCCGATCACGCCCGGAAACGTTCCCGGGTAATGCGCGCGCAGCTCGGCGAGCAGTTTGCCGACCTGGCCGATGATGTGGTCGTAGCCGCCGGCGGATTCGGTCGGCACGCGCGTGCGGAAGAGTGCGGACGAAGGATTCGTGGGATCGACGATTGCGCCTTCGATCTTGGTTCCTCCGAGGTCGATGCCGACGAGATGCATGTCAGTAGGACTTCGCGAAGACCACGCGCTGCTTGCTCGGCTCGCCCGTGAAGATGCACGTGCCCGACTCGGGGTTTTCCTCGAACGGGATGCAACGGATCGTAACCTTGAGATCCTCTTTGATCTTCGCCTCCGCCTCGGCGCTGCCGTTCCAATGCGCGAGCGCGAAGCCGCCGTGGATCTCCGGCTTGTTCGCGTTCTTGGCGGTGAAATACGCGTAGAACTCCTCCTTCGAATCGATGACCTTCGTCTGCGCGTCGCGGAAGGTGGTGGCCCGTTCGAGCAGGCTCGCCTGGATCTCGTCGAGGATCGTGCACACGCGGTTCACCGCCTCGAACTGCGGGAGAAATTCCTTCTGCTTCGGCGAATTGTCGCGGCGCGCAAGGGCGACGGTGCCGGACTCGATATCGCGCGGGCCAATCTCGATGCGAATCGGCGCGCCTTTCTTGATCCACTCCCAGCTCTTCACGCCGCCGCCGAGATCGCGTTCGTCGATTTCCACGCGCACGGGCTCGCCGTGATAGAACTGCGTGCGCAGGTCCGCGGCCAGCCTGTGTGCGGCCTCGAGCACCGCGGCGCGGGTCTCGGGCTTCGGCGTAATCGGGAGAATCACCACCTGCGAGGGCGCCACGCGCGGCGGGATGATCACGCCGTCGTCGTCGCCGTGCGCCATGATGAGCGTGCCGATGAGGCGGGTGCTTACGCCCCAACTCGTCGTCCACGCGTGTTGCACCTGGCCGTCGCGCCCCTGGAACTTGATGTCCGACGCCTTCGCGAAGTTCTGCCCGAGGAAGTGCGATGTGCCGGCCTGGATCGCCTTGCGGTCCTGCACCATCGCCTCGATGCAATACGTCCGCACCGCGCCCGGGAAACGCTCGCTCTCGCTCTTCTCGCCCGTGAGGACAGGAATCGCGAGGTAGTCGCGGGCGAAAGTCTCGTAAACACCGAGCATTCTCTCAGTCTCCTCCACGGCCTCGGCCTCGGTCTCGTGAGCGGTATGACCCTCCTGCCAGAGGAACTCCGCCGTGCGCAGGAACAGGCGCGGGCGCATCTCCCAGCGGACGACGTTCGCCCACTGGTTGATGAGAATCGGCAGGTCGCGGTAGCTGCTCACCCACTTCGCGTAGGTCGCGCCAATGATCGTCTCCGACGTCGGCCGCACGATGAGCGGCTCGGTGAGCGGGCCGGCGGGCACAAGCTTGCCCTCGGCCGTCTTCTCGAGGCGGTGATGCGTGACCACCGCGCACTCCGTCGCGAAGCCTTCCACATGGTCGGCCTCCTTCTGCAAATGCGAGAGCGGGATGAAGAGCGGGAAATACGCGTTCTTGTGGCCCGTGGCCTTGAACATGCCGTCAAGCACGGCCTGCATGCGCTCCCAGAGCGCGTAGCCCCATGGTTTGATGACCATGCAGCCACGCACCTCGGAGTTCTCGGCGAGGTCGGCGGCGCGGACGACCTGTTGATACCATTCGGGAAAATCCTCGGCGCGGCGCGGCGAGATGGCGGTTTTTTCGGACATACGGAAGCGGCCGATCTTGCTTACGCCGCCCTGCGGATACAAACGGAATCTGGCCGCCCCGGGCTGCGGGAGGTCACGGTGTTCACGGATTTCACCCTGCCGCCAGTGAGGAGGAACCTAGGCGGGGGAGAGACTCGTCAGGAAGCGCCGGAAAAAATCCACGCCGGCCTCGAGGTCGGCGACGGCGAGGAATTCATCCTTCGTGTGCGCCTGCTCGATCGATCCCGGGCCGACCGCGACCGCCGGAACGCTTCGCTCGGCGAAACTGGCCGCGTCGCAGAACCATGCCGCGGTCGTGCAGGTCGCGCCGACGCGTTCCAACGCCCGGATCATCGGATGCTCCGGCTCGGTGAACATCGGCGGCGCGCTCCAGCTCTCGATTTCAAGACCGGGACAAATCTCGCGCAGACGGGCAAGCGTCGTCTCGAGTTCCTGCCCCGGGACCGTGCGCATGTCGACCAGGAGTTCGCAATAATCCGGAACGACGTTGACCTTCGTGCCGCCGCGAATCGTGCCGGCGCTGATCGTGGGCGAACCGAGCACCGGATGCCGCCGCTTCGCCAGGCCCGGAGCGAGTTCGTCGCGGATGCAGCGCAGCACGTCGGCCATCTTGTAGAGCGCGTTGTCGCCGCGCTCGGGAGCGGAAGCGTGCACCGCGGTGCCCCGGGCGCGCAGCGTGTGCCAGGAGGATCCCTTGGTCGCGTGGACGACCTGCAACCCGGTCGGCTCGCCGACGATCACGAAGTCGAAGGTCTCCCGCGCAGCGAGATGCTGCGAACCGTGGAGACCGGCTTCCTCGCCCATCAGGCCGGCGAACCAGATTTCGTGCGACAGCCCGGGCAATTCATCGCGGCATTCCTTCAGCGCCCAGAGCATCGCGGCGATGGAGCCTTTCGTGTCGGACGCGCCGCGGCCCCAGATTTTCCCGTCCCAGAGCTCGCCCCCGAAAGGATCGATCGTCATTCCGCCCACGCTCACGGTATCCGTGTGCGGAGCGAGGAGCAGGCGAGGCTTGCCGGGGCGATCGGCGGGAAACCGCGCGACGACGTTGGGCCGCTCGGGCAGGATCTCGGGCAGCGTGACCTCCGCACCGAGTCCGCGCAGGAAATCGCCGATGGCGCGGGCGATCTCTTTTTCACCGAGGCCATCGGTGCCGGGCTCGCCATCCGGATTGACGCTCGGGATGCGGATCAGCTCCTGGAGCAGTTCGGTGGCGCTGGCGGGCATGGCCTTAGTTTCGCAAACTTCGATACCACGCGACGAACTTCGGGATGCCGTCGGCGATCCTGGTGTGCGGATCGTAGCCGAGCAGCCGGCGTGCCTTGGAAATATCGGCCGAGGTGAGCGGCATGTCGCCCTTCTGCTCGGGCAGTTGCTGGATGACCGCCTTCTTGCCGAGCGAGGCCTCGAGGGCGGCGATGAGCTCGTTGAGCGTGGTCGTCTCGCTCTCGCCGAGGTTGAAAATGTCGAACGCCTCCGCGCCACTCTCCGTGTAATCGACCGCGCCGAGCACGCCCTGCACGATGTCGTCGATGTAGGTGTAGTCGCGCCGCGTTTCCCCGGCGCCGAACTTCGGGATCGCCTGCCCGCGCTCGATCATGTCGGTGAACTTGTGGATCGCCAGATCCGGACGCTGCCCCGGCCCATAGACCGTGAAGAAGCGCAGGCAGACGACGCGCATGCCGTAGAGATTCGAGAAATTCCCGCAGATCTGTTCGCCGGCGAGTTTCGTCGCGGCGTAGGGGCTGAGCGTCTGCGGCAGGGGCAGGTCCTCTGAGAAGGGCACGACTTTCGAGAGGCCGTAAACGGAGGAGCTCGACGCGAAGACAAACCGCTTCGTTCCGGCGGCACGAGCGCCCTCGAGGAGGTTGTAGGTGCCGGTGATGTTCGTATCGATGTAGCCGCGGGGATTTTCGATCGAGGGCCGCACGCCGGCTCGCGCGGCGAGGTGGATGACGACGTCGAATTTCCCATCGGCAAGAGCACCCTGCACGGCGCCGAAGTCCTCGATATCGATCTCGAGAAGCCGCGCCCGCCCGTCAAAGCTGTCGACGTTCGCCCGCTTGATCGCCGGGGCATAGAAATCGGTGAAGTTATCGATCACCGCGACGTCGTGGCCGTCGTCGAGGAGACGACGAACGACGTGCGAACCGATAAACCCGGCTCCGCCGGTTACGACAATCTTCATCGCAGAACCCTATCGGGCGGAAAAAAATGCGGGCAAGGCTTTTTGGCGGGACGCCGCGCTCATGGCTGGATGGTCTCGACGCTGCCGACCGTGGGATGCGTGTGGATCATCTTCGAAAACCAGCTCGCGGACGGCTTGAAGACGCGGTCGTAGGTCTTCGGATCCATCGTCGAGAGGCCGAACGTCGCCTTGTAGCCGTAGTGCCACTCGTAATTGTCGGCGAGGGACCACGCGAAGTAGCCGCGCACGTCGTAGCCATCGCGGATGGCGCGACCGACGGCGGCGAGGTGCTCGCGCATGTATTTGATGCGCTTCTCGTCGTTCTTCGTGGCGATGCCGTTCTCGGTGATCATCATCGGCTTCCCGTAACGATTCGCGACGCGCCTGATTTCCTTGTAGAGACCGTTCGGATCGATGCGCCAGCCCATCATCGTGAAGTTCGGGCCATGGCGATAGGGCTCGGCCAGAAGCGAGATCGGCCCCGGAGCCTGTGAATAGTAGTAGTTGATGCCGAGGATATCACAGACGTCGTAGATGCGGTCGAGGTGATCGATGTTCTGGTGAATCATCGTGTTGTAGATGAGGCCATCGGGGTCGAGCGGGGCGCGTTCCCACCATGGCAGAGCCTCGACACACATCACCTTGGCGCTCGGCTTGATCTTCCTGATGCGGGCCGCGGCGTCACGGAACATGCCGGTGCTGGCGTCGATGGCCTTCCAGTAATGGCCGAAGGCGAAGTCCATGCCGGGCGGCCACACGCCGACGATGTAGGCCGTGGTGATCTGCCCGTTCGGCTCGTTCTGCGGCGCATAGAAGTTCGTGTAGGGCGCGGTGGCGCGCACCATTTTCTCGACGTAGGCATTCCAGCGCCAGCGGACGTCGGGATGCAGCCAGTTGGACTTGCCGGGCTTCTTGTGGTCGTAGAGCCAGTCGGGGAACGTGAAGTGCCAGAGGCAGATGACGGGCTCGATGCCGGCAGCCTTCAGACGGCGCGCCATCTCCACGTAACGTCGGATGACTTCTTCGTCATACACGCCGGGCTGCGGCTCGACGCGGCCCCATTCGATGCTGAAGCGGTAGTGGGTGACGCCGATTTTCCGGAGTGCAGCAAGGTCCTTGTCGAAGTGCGTCCACGTGTAGAGCGCGTTGCCCTTTTCCGGCGCCTTCTTCTGCGAGATGAGGACGTCCCAATCGGTCGAGAAGTCGTCCGTCGGTTTCAGGTCGGGATCCTCGTATTGGTAGCTCGCCGTGGAAATGCCCCACGCGAATTTTGCGGCGGGATTCGGCGTCGACCGCGGAGGCGGCGGCTGCGGGCCTTTACCGAGCGGACCCAGGGGATCGAGGGCGCTGCAGCCGGTGAGAAGAGCGCTGGCGGCGAAAAGAACGGCGAGGGCAGAGCGTTTCACGTGCCTTAGAAAGAATACCAGCCGTCGTTCAGTCCATCCCAATCGTCCCACTTCGAGCCCGACTGGCTGATGCCGCCGTCGACCGCGGCATCGGTCTCGAGTTTCTTCCAGGAGCGGAGGCGCACGTAGGCGGCGTATTCCCGCTTCGTGCCGGCGAAGATCCGGTTCTCGCTCTTCGGATCGACGTAGAGGAAATACGTGCGGCCGTGGCTGGAGACAGCGGTGACCTTGTTTGGCGGCAGCGTCTTGTAGAGGGCGATCTGTTTGGGTTTCGTCGCGGTGAACGGCCGGAAACCGGCCCGCGTGAGCAGGTTTTGCTTCGAGGTGTCGTTGGTGGCGCAACCCACGGCAAAGGTGAGAAGAAGGAGGGCTCCGAGAACTTTGATCGGGTTCATGACGATAGGCCGCGAGCAATAGACGCCCCGCATGGTCGCCGCAAGCCGCGGCTTGCCGCCCCGCACGCGACTGCGCATCATCCGCGTCGTGAAAACTTTCGCTCCCCTCGCCGCCTGCCTCGCCCTCGCCTTCCTCCTCACGGGTTGCCTCGCGACGCCGGTCGCAAATTCCGGCGGCCCGGGCTCCGTCACCGTGACGAACACGAATGTGAACGCGATCATCGACGCGGCGAACAACGTCTTCCCGAACTACGGCTACTCGGTCGGACCAGCGAGCTATCCGGACTCGGTGAGCTACGACAAACCCGCCGGCGCCTTCGGCAAGCTTCTCTACGGCAGCTATGGCGTCACGACGACCGTGCGCGTGAAGCTCGTCATGACGCCGCTTCCCGGCACGAACAATTTCCGGCTCGGCACGCGCGTGTCGCGGGTGAGCAACGCCGGCGAGGCGGGATTCGAAGACAGCCAGAAGATGCTCGGCCTGTGGTCCGGCGAATTCGGGCCGATCCTGCGCCAGATCAGTTCCCAGGCTGGCGGCGCCGGCCCGATGTAGGCCCGCCCGGCTTCCCGGCCCGAACCCGCCGTTTCCATAATGCCACTTCGTCTCTATTTCGCGCCGGCATTGGCCGTCCTCGCTGCGACCATCGCCCACGCTGCCGAGACGACCTGGGAGCCAAATATCTATCCCGAGAATCAGCTTTTCGCGTCATTCGTGGTGAGCACCGCGATGATCGACCTGCCCGAGGACGAGCAGCCTTCCTGGGGCGACCGGCATCTCGGCGACGAGCAGGGCGTGATCGGCGCGGAACTCGAGCACGTGCCCAAGGGCGCGAAGATCACCGTCGATGTCAAAAAAGGCCCCTTCATCGAAGGCGGGCGCATCACCGTCACGGCGCCGAAGGGCGGCGACTGGCTTGTGCATCCGAAGGTCGCCTACGATTTCGACGCACTCACGAAGGTCCACCAGCCCCGCCCGATCAACATCACGATGGAAGTCAGCGTGAACGGCGTTTCTCTCGGCGAGCGCACCGAGACCGTCATCCTGCGCTCGATCAACGACTGCCTCTTCTCCGTCGACGAAGGCGACGACGTCGTCAGCGACTACGGATTTCTCTTCGCCGCCTACGTGAACGAAAACCATCCGTGGGTCGATCGCATCCTCCGCGAGGCGCTGGAGAGCGGCATCGTCGATAGCTTCGACGGCTACCAGAGCGAGGATCCCGATCAGGTGCTTCGCCAGATGTATGCCATCTGGGACGTCATGCAGCGCCGCGGCATGAAATACAGCAGCATCACCGAGACCGCATCGGAATCCGACACCGTGCTCAGCCAGCACGTCCGGCTCTTCGACGACGCCATCCGCGCGAAGCAGGCGAACTGCGTCGACGGCACCGTCCTGCTCGCCGCCATCCTCCGCAAGATCGGGCTCCACCCGTATCTGGCCACCGTGCCCGGTCACATGTTCCTCGCGGTCGATCTCGACGAGGAAGGCAACGAAACCGTCGGGCTCGAGACCACGATGATGGGCGACACCACCAGCGAGGCCGACGAGGAATCCCCCGTCATTTCCGATGCCCTCGTCGCCGAAGAAAAGAAACGCCCCTCGTGGAGCAGCTTCCAGAACGCCGTGGACTACGCGACCGCCGAGCTCGAGAAGGACCTCAAGAAATTCAATTCCGAGGACGAGACCGACTACCAGCTCACCGACATCGCCCTCGCTCGCCGCCATGGCATTCTGCCGATCACGTCTCCCGAGGACGGCAAGGATATCGACTGATCCTCACACCTCGGCCGCCCGCGATTGAGCCGCCGCGCATTCGCCGCTAGCTTCGTGGAATGACGCCCCGCTCGACCGCCGGCAGCGCCACCCGCTTCGCGCTGGTGGTCACCGCCTGCGTGCTCGCGCTCATTCTCGCGGCTGGCTGGGTCGTGCAGCAAAAGATCGATCGCACGAAGGCCACCGCCTTCGAGATCGCCGACCGCGTCGCGAACGCCCTGCAAGTCCGGCCAAAGGTGGTCGTCCATCATCGCACGATCGTCGAGCAGCAAAGCGACGTGCTGAAGCTCGTCACCCTCGAGAAAACCCTCACCGAGCGGCAACGCCTCGATGAATCCTGGCTCCACAGCACGAAGACCTTCGAGATCGAGGCCGACTTCGTCATCCGCGCCGGTTTCGATCTCTCGAAGCCCTTCGTCATCGAGGTCGATTCCAGCCGCGCCGTGCGCGCGACTCTCCCTCCCGCGGAAATTCTCGCCACGGAGATGCACGATGTCCGCATTCTCCGCGACGAGGACGGTCTTTGGAACCGGCTTACCGCCGCGGACCGCGAACAGGCCATCCGCGAGCTGCGCCTGCGAATCTCGCTCCGCGCCCGGGAATCCGACCTTCGCGAACAGGCCCGCACGAACGCCGAAAAACGCCTCACCGAGCTGCTTGCCCGGGACGGTCGCACGGTGACGTTCACGCCGTCGCTTTCCGCCTCCAGCGGCGTTCGCGAGTAGGCGTCTCCTCATCCCGAACTGTCGGAATCCGCTCGTTCCGCCCGGGCAGAACGTCCCCGGTTTTTCTCGGCCTTTCCGTGCCCCAATTCTCCCAAGCTCTGCCGAAAATTGCCTCCACATTCCCGTAGATATTCCTATTTTCACCCTTTTATTGACACGAGTTCATTCTTTTTACTACTTTATCCCCATGAGCGCGAGGCGTCCCGCAAGACCGCCCATGGCACGGCTGAGATTTCCCCTCTTCGGATCTCGGCAGGCACGCTCTCAGTCCCTTTCTGCGTCACGTCGACGCGGATTCGCGGAGCCCCTCGGCCCCGCAACCAACCAACCCAACAAGAAGGCATCGTCATGAAATCGATCGTCACCCTTAGCGTAGCAATCCTGCTGTCGGCCATCACCCTAGCCTCCGCAGCCACCGTGACTTACACCTCCGGAACGCTAAATTTGAACCTGACCGCCCAGGCCATCAGCCCGGCAATCAGTGTTTTGGGCACGTATTCGAATTCGGACACCGAGAGCGTGAATTTTACGCTTCAACAGTTCGACAGCAGCTTGGGAACTCTTCAATCAGTGCAATTTGTCACCGATTTTGCAGGCTCCATGACGTCCGCGACTTTTGATGTCTCGCCCACAGTCCCTCTTGTTTCGGCTAATCTCATTACCGCCGTCAGCTTGGATCGCTCGCTTTCCTTAAGCGTGAACAACGCTGCTTTCACCAATCCGGTCGGAATGGGAACCGCCAATGCCTCCGGCACCGTCCTCGCCTCGGTTCTCGGTGTCAACCTATCAGGGAACACCGGGACTGACGGATCCCTCACCGGAAGCAGCCGCAATGCCGTCCAAGGCTATACAACTTCCTCATTCGGCACGATCAGCCAGCTCAATGCTGTGTCGGGGCTCGGGACTTATTCCCTCACCCTTTCCGGGACCGACCTCTACAGTTTCACGGCCACGGCAACCGCTGGCACGACCACATGGGGAGGCACCACAGGCTATTCTGGAACGGTGAGTGTGATTTACACCTACGCCGCCGTGCCGGAGCCCGGCACTACCACGCTTCTCGTGAGCGCCGGCCTCGGCCTGCTTGTTCTCCTCCGTCGCCGTCACGTCGCGATTTAATTTTCACGTCCGCAGTATCGACCAACCGGCTTTCACCCGCTACAAAACCCGCGGGTTATGGAGTCGGCGGAAATGCGGCGCGTCGTCGAAGACGCGGAACGGGACAAGAACTGGAAACGGTGGGGACCTTACCTTTCCGAACGCCAGTGGGGGACCGTGCGCGAGGATTATTCCGGCAACGGCAACGCCTGGGCCAGCTTCCCGCACGATCATGCCCGCAGTCGGACGTATCGCTGGGGCGAGGACGGCCTGCTCGGCTGGACCGATCGCCAGTCCCGCCTCTGCTTCGCCGTCGCCCTCTGGAACGGCAAGGATCCCATTCTCAAGGAGCGCCTTTTCGGCCTGACGAATAACCAGGGCAACCACGGCGAGGACGTCAAGGAGTGCTACTACTACCTCGACGCCACGCCGACGGCCTCCTACGCCAAGGCCCTCTACAAATACCCCCAGACCGCCTTCCCCTACGACGCGCTCGTCGCCGAGAATGCAAAACGCGGCCGCGACGCCCTGGAATACGAGCTCGAAGATACCGGCATCTTCGACGAGAGCCGCTACTTCGACGTCTTCATCGAATACATCAAGGCCGGCCCCGACGACACCTACATCCAGCTCACGATCGCAAACCGCGGGCCCGAGGCCGCCACGCTCGACGTGCTGCCGACGCTCTGGTTCCGCAACACCTGGAGCTGGGGCTGCAAGCACGAGGGCTGCACGCTGAAGCCCCGCATGTGGAAGACCAGCGCGCGCCGCGTGGCCACCACTCACGAGACGCTTCACGACTTCGAGTGGCTCGTCGCCCGCAAGCCCGACGCCTGGCTTTTCACCGACAACGAGACGAATACCGACCGCCTCTACAAGCAGCCCAACGCCTCCCCGTGGGTGAAGGATGCCTTCCATCGCCACATCGTCGACGGCGAGGAGGGCGCAGTGAACCCGAACTTCCGCGGCACGAAGACCGCCGCCCACTACCACCTCGAGATTCCCGCCGGCGGCGAGGCCAGGCTCCAGCTCCAGATTCGCGCCCGCACGGGCGACCTCGGCGAATTCGACCCCGAGCGGTTCGAGAGCGTTTACAAGAAACGCCTTCAGGACGCCGACGACTTCTACGCGGACCTCATTCCCGCGAACGTCAACGCCGAGCAATACCGCGTCGCCCGCCAGGCCTACGCCGGCCTCGTCTGGACCAAGCAATTCTACCACTACGTCATCGCCGACTGGATCGATGGCGACCCCTACGAACTTCCGCCGCCACCCGGCCGGGAATGGATTCGCAACGGCCAGTGGCGCCATCTCTTCGCGAAGGACGTCCTCTCGATGCCCGACAAATGGGAGTATCCGTGGTTTGCCGCCTGGGATCTCGCCTTCCACATGGTGCCCTTCGCCCGGCTCGATCCCGTCTTCGCAAAACAACAGCTCACCGTGCTGTTGCGGGAGTGGTATATGCACCCGAACGGCCAGCTCCCCGCCTACGAATGGGAGTTCGGCGACGTGAATCCGCCGGTGCACGCGTGGGCCGCGTGGCGCGTCTACAAGATTGCGGATGCACGCGGTTTCCGCGACCGCGAATTCCTCGAGAGCACGTTCCAGAAGCTGCTCATCAACTTCACCTGGTGGGTGAACCGCAAGGACGAGCACGGGCAGAATCTCTTCGCCGGCGGATTCCTCGGCCTCGACAACATCGGCGTCTTCGACCGTTCGCGCCCGCTCCCCGGGGGCGGCCAGCTGCATCAGGCCGATGGCACGGCCTGGATGGGCTTCTACTGCGTCACCATGCTCGCGATGGCCCTCGAGCTCGCGAAGGAAAACGCCGTCTATCAGGATATGGCCTCGAAGTTCTTCGAGCATTTCATCGCCATCGCCGACGCGCTGAATCACTTCGACGGCACCGGGCTCTGGAACGAGGACGACGGCTTCTACTACGATCACCTCCGTATGGGCGGCGTCCGCCACGTGCTGAAGACTCGCTCGATGGTCGGCCTCATCCCGATGCTGGCGGTGGAAATTCTCGACCTCGACGAGGTCGCGAAGCTCACCGGTTTCGGCCGGCGCATGGAGTGGTTCCTGCTCAACCGGCCCGACCTCGCGCGCCACATGTCGTGGTGCGATCGCTCGAGCAGCAAAAAAATCTCGCTGCTTGCGCTGCCTTCCCGCGAGCGACTCGAGCGCATTCTCATCCGCCTCGTCGACGAAGCGGAGTTCCTCTCGCCACACGGCATTCGCTCGCTCTCCGCCGCGCACGCGAAGGCCCCATTCACGTTCGAGGTCAACGGAGAGAAACTCAGCGTTCCCTATACCCCCGGGGAATCCACCTCCGGAATGTTTGGCGGAAATTCGAACTGGCGCGGTCCGGTCTGGTTCCCGATCAACTATCTCATCATCGAGGCCCTCGAGCGCTACCACCGCTACTACGGCGCGGATTTCAAGGTCGAGTGCCCCCGCGGCTCCGGCATTTTCCTGAATCTCAGCGAGGTCGCGGACTTCCTGTCCTGCCGCCTCACCTCGCTCTTCACGCCCGACGCCACCGGCTCCCGTCCCTGCCACGGCGGGGACAGGCGCTACCGGGACGATCCCCATTGGAAGGACCTCGTCCTCTTCCACGAATACTTCCACGGCGACACCGGCCGCGGCCTCGGCGCGACGCACCAGACCGGATGGACCGCCCTCGTCACGCGCTGCATCGAAGACCTCGCCCAGGCCGATGCCAAAACCCGCGCGGCCGTGAAAGCATGAGGATTCACGTTCTCCAGCACGACGTCACCGAAGGGCCCGGCATCATCGGTGACTGGGCCGCCGGACAAGGCCACGTCCTCTCGACCACGCATCTCTACCAGGGAGATGCCCTGCCCGATCCCGGCTCGTTCGACGCCCTTCTCGTGATGGGCGGACCGATGAACATCTACCAGGATCGCGCCCATCCCTGGCTGCGCGCCGAGCGCGCATTCATCCGCGCCCACGTTGCCTGCGGCCGCCCCGCCCTCGGCATCTGCCTCGGTTCGCAATTCCTCGCCGATGCCCTCGGCGGCCGCGTCGTCCAGAATCCGCTCGTCGAGATCGGCTGGTTCCCCGTGGACTTCACCGCCGAGGCCCGCGCGCAATTCGCCAACCTGCCGGCCTCGCTCGAAGTCCTCCACTGGCACGGCGACACGTTTGAAC
>DATCRI010000021.1 GCA_036569045.1 Chthoniobacterales bacterium
CTTCGGAATATCCAAACCGCACACGTCCGGCGATCTCGCCAAGCCGGTGCCGCACCTCCTCATCCGCACGGATCGTCCGCCGAAGAATCCGCCTCCAAAAGCGCATCTCGGCCACCAGCCGGATCAATTGAATCGCCGCCCCCGCCAGCCAGCAGGCCAGCAGAACGAGCGCCGGATCGATCCCCCGTGTTGCTGGCGCCGATGGGCCCTCCACCAGAGCCCAGCCCCCCGGATCGAGTCGTCCCGACACTTCTCCGTCCGCCCCACCACGCGCAGGCGGAACCGGCGCAGCAGCCTCCCACGCCGGCAGGCTCCATCCCGGCGCCAGGCTTGCGACGACCGGGGTCAGCAGCATCGCCCCAGCAATGGCCATCCACACCTGATACCTCACGGCTGCCGAAGCTCGACGCAGCACCGCCGCCGCCAGCGCTCCCATCCCGGCAATCACGCCGACCTTGCAAGTTTCCTCGATGAGAACGGCGGCCAGGGGACTCATCGCAAATCGCGGATTACCGCCCCTCCCGCTTCGCCTGCCGGATCAGTTTTTCGAGGCGCCCCAGCTCCTCCCGGGAAATCTTCGTTTCCTCCTCGTTCAAAAGCGCCGCCACCAGCTGCTCGCGAGACCCATTGAAAAACGTGGCCAGCATTTGCCTGAGCACCGACGCACGCGCCTGGTCCGCCGCCATCACCGGCCGATACACGTAGGCCGCTCCCTCCGCCGTGTGCGTCAAAAGTCCCTTTTCCTCCATCACCCGCAGCAGCGCCCGCACCGCCGAATAACTGGGCGCCTGCGGCAGCCGCCCCTGAATATCCGCGGCCGTGGCGCCATCCGCGCACGAGAGCAGAATCTCCATCACCTGCCGTTCCCGCCGACTCAGTTTTTGATGCCACTTCATTCTCGAGATGCTGGTTTTCCAGCACAATGCTGGAAAACCAGCATCTCCGTCAAGCCATCTCGCGAATTTCGCGGGAGCAGCCCGGCTCCCTCACCCAGCGAGTGCGGTGTCCGGTTTCCGCCATCCCGTGGTTGAGCCAAGCGGATCGCCGCCGATCACCCGCCGGCTGCACTTCTCCCCCGCTTCGGGTCGCCAGAAATACGGAGACACGTTCCGCGATTGCCGGAGTCGGCGCGAATCCCTAGCTTTGTCCGGTGCCCAGGGACATTGTTTACTTCGACCTCGAAACTCAGCGCACCGCGAATGACGTGGGTGGCTGGGGGAACAAGGACCGCATGGGCATGTCCGTCGGCGTGACCTACAGCACCGCGCTCGGCGAATACCGCATCTATGGCGAAAGTCAGGTCGACGACCTCATCAACCAGCTCCGCCGCGCGGATCTCGTGATCGGCTACAACGTCATCAACTTCGACTTTCACGTCCTCATGGGCTACACGCCACTGGATCTGCCGGAGTATCTGCCCACGCTCGACCTCATGGTCGACGTCGAGACCGCGATCGGCCACCGGCTTCCCCTCGAGGCGCTCGCGCAGGGCACGTTCGGCGTCGGCAAGACGGCGGAGGGCCTTGACGCCATCCGCTGGTGGCGCGAGGGGAAGGTGATGGAGGTCGCGGAGTATTGCTGTTTCGATGTGAAGGTGACGAAGATGGTGCACGAGCACGGTGTCGCGACCGGCGAGCTGTATTACGTGGACCGTTTCGCCCGCAAGCAACGCGTCGAAGTGCCGTGGGGAAAATCCGCCGCCGCCCCGTCAGCCGCCCTCGCCGCATGATCCAGCCCATCAAATCCGCCAAAACATCCTGGACCGTCTTCTGGGTCGATCTCGATGAGCCGCTTCCCTCGGGCGAAGACTTCATCCTGCCCACGCTCATGATCGTCACTGACGAGCGCGGCGTGCCCGTCGCCGCGCCCGAGGTGCTCGAGGAGCTCGACCAGGTGCGCGTGGAGAACCTGCTCGCGTCGCTCATCGAAAAAATCGGCGCTCCGGATCGCGTGCTCATCGGCGAAAGCGAGGACTGGGACCACGAAGCCTGGCAGGACTTCGCCGACGATTACCGGCTGCCCATCCAGTTCACGCGCTTCAATCGCCGCGACGGGAAAGACATCCAGATTCTCACAAAGAAATTCAGCGAGACGCATGGCGGGCCGGATTCCGCCTCGGCCGGCGACGTCGCCGCGGGCCTGCTGAATACCGCCCTGCGCGTGCGCTCCGAGACCAAGAAGATCGCCCTGCTCAAGAAGGCGATCGACAACGATGCCGGCCTTTCCCGCGCTCGCATCGAGCTGGCGGACGCCGAGTTCCGCGCCGGCGACTGGACGTCCTCGCTGCGCGCCTACGACGAGGTGATCGACCGCGAATACCCGCGATGGAGCGGCCGCAATCCCCAGTGGTGGGCCGATCTCGAGACGCGCCCCTACCTGCGCGCGATCTACGGCCGCGCAATGACTCTCTGGCACCAGCAGCGCTATCCCGGCGCTGCCGAGACGCTCGCCGATCTGCTGGAAATCAATCCCCGCGACCACCAGGGCGCCCGGTTCCTCGTGCCGATGGTGCACATGCTCGCCGACGAGTTCGAGGCGGCGCAGGACGCCTTCGACGCCTACGAAAAGGCCTACCCGGGCGACTACCTCGAGCCGTCGTTTCAATTCGGCTGGGCGCTTCTTCACGCTTTCTTCGGCCGCGATGCCGAGAGCCTCGCGCGCTACCGCTCCGCGATCCTGAAGAACATCTACATCGCGCCGCTGCTGCTCGAGACACCCGCCCCGCCGGATCAATCCATCTGGCAGCCCAGCGACCGCGCCGAGATCACCTACGCCCGCGAGTTCATCGAATCCTACGCCGTGCTGTGGGACCGCGTGCCCTCCGGCTTCCGCCTGCTCCGCGAGGCGCTCGAGGATTCCCGCCCGCGCATTGAAGAGATCGTCGCCCTGCGCCTGCGAATGTTCGACTTTCAGGATCAGCGTTTCGAGCCGGACTACAAACGCCTCTGGGGCGAACTCGTCGCGCAGGACGAGGCGCTCACCGGTTAGAGCGGCAGCGACGGCGCGTCTTCGGGCATGGCCCCCATGTCCGGCTCGGGCAACGCAGGCTCGACCATCGCCGGCAGCGCCAGTTCCGAGGGGGGCGGGGCGACCAGTTCCGGTGACGGCCATTGCCAGGCCGGCTGGCCCGGGGGCGCGGGCTGCGTATCCTCGTTCGCGACGTAGCCGGTCTCGCCCGTCGGCAGCATCACGAAACTGTAGCCGAATTCCCGCCGCAGCCGGAGGAGGCGCGAATTCCTGGCGAGCCGCTGGTCCGGCGGCCCCGCCTGCTGCGGCCCGAGCTTGTAGAATGCGGTCTTGCGCGTGACGACGTATTCCGGCGCCGCGTCGGCGGAAGCGGTCGGCCCGGCGCAACCGGCCAGGATCACCGCCGCGAGCAGCAGACAGAGTGGTTTAAGGATTCGCAAGGTCGTGCGCATACCATTTTTCCAGTTCGGCCGCCAGTTTTCGGGCGTCGAACCGACTTTTCATGAGCGCAAGTGCAGTGCCAACCAGCCGCTGGCGAAGCGCAGAATCGTCGATAATCCGCCGCAAAGCCGCGCGAAAGGCCGCCGCATCCTCCGACGGCGCGAGCAGGGCATGCATTTCCGGCGTCGCGATTTCCCGCACGCCGTCCACCGCCGAGGCCAGCACCGGCACGCCGGACGCCATCGCCTCGAGCACCGTCATGGGCAGCCCTTCGAACCGCGAGGGCAGCACCAGTGCGTCGAGGGTGTGGTAAATGGCGGCGCGATCCGCCACCGTGCCAAGGAAGCGCACGCCATCGCCCGCCCGCTCGCGCAACATCGCCTCCTCCGGTCCCGATCCAAACAGCGCGACCAGCGTGCCCGGCCGCTCCGCGAGCACCGGCGCGGCCGCCTCGAGAAGCAGGCCGAAATTTTTCTGGGGCGTCAATCGGCCGACGCCACCGATCACAAAAGCCTCCGCCGGCAGCGCCAGCTTCGCCCGGGCCGCGGCGCGTTCAGCCGGCGTGCCGGGGCGGAACTCGGCGAGATCCACGCTGTTCGGCAGATACGTCACGCGCTCGGGCGGCAGCGCCTCGACGTTCAACGCGAACTCCTCGACCGAGCGCGAGACGGCGAGGACGCGGGTCGAGAGCTGGTTCGTGAGGGTGTCCACAAGCACCGCGGCCGGCGAATCGGCGCGAAAGGCGTCGTTGCACTGGTCGTGATGGTAGATGCATCGTGCGCCGAAGAGCGCCGCGAGCGGCTTGGCGATCCAGTTCGCCGCGAAGAGGTGGCAATGCACGATGTCGAATTTTCCGCGGCGCAGGAGGCGCGGAAAATTCAACACGTAGGCCGGCGGCCAGCGGCGGGCAGCCAGCGAATGCACGGGCACGTCGATGGCGCGGAAGGCAGCGGCGAACATTCCCTCGCCATGCATGGCCGCGACCTCGTGATGAAAGCGCGTGCGGTCGGCATTCCGCACCAGATTCAGCAGCGCCGTCTGGGCGCCCCCGAGATCGAGGCTGTCGATGACATGAAGAATGCGAACCAAGGGAATTCCGGATTTTGAATTATGGATTTTGGATTTAACTGCCGATTTCGGAAGCTCGAATGGTGAATACTTTCCCGCCACTCCGCTGGGGCCTGCTCGCCACGGGCGGGATCGCCCGAAAATTCGCGCAGGCATTGCAGGAGACCGAGCTCGGCGTGCTCGTGGCCGTGGGCAGTCGCAGCCTGGAGAGCGCCGACGCTTTTGTGGCGGAGTTCGGCGCCGTGCGCGGCCATGGCTCGTATCAGGCCTTGCTCGATGATCCCGAGGTGGAGGCGGTTTACATTTCGCCGCCGCATCCGCTGCACGCCGAATGGGCCATCGCCGCCGCGCGCGCCGGCAAACACGTCCTCTGCGAGAAACCGCTCACGATGAATCTCGCCGAAGCGGAGGCCGTGGCCGCCGCGGCCCGGGAGGCCGACGTCTTCCTGATGGAGGCATTCATGTATCGCTGCCATCCCTTCATGGCGCGGCTGCGCGACCTCATTGCCTCCGGCGCGATCGGCGACGTGGGCCTCATCGAATCTGTGTTCGGATTTTCGGTGCCCTTCGACCCGGCGCATCGTCTCTTCAATCGCGAACTGGGCGGCGGCGGCATTCTCGATCTCGGCTGCTATCCCGTTTCGGCGAGCCGTTTCCTCGCGGGAGCGACCATGGGGCGCCCGTTCGCCGATCCCGTCGAAGTGGCGGGCGCCGCGCAATTTTCCGACGTCACCGGCATGGATGTCGTCGCGAGCGCGAGCCTGAAGTTCGCGAACGGCACGCTCGCCTCGCTCGGTTGCAGCACGCGTCTCGCGCAGGATTCGCGACTGCGCATTTTCGGCAGCCTTGGCTCGCTCGAGATCGTCTCGCGCCCGTGGCATGCGCCGCAGCCGGGCATGCCAGTGGCGATTCGCGTGACGGCGTCGGACGGCGCCACTCGCACCGAGGAAATCACGGACGCCCGCTCGATCTACGCCATCGAGGCCGACGAATTCGCTCTCGCGGTGCGCCGAGGCGCGAAGGAATCGTCGCACATGTCCGTCGCCGACACCCTCGGCAACATGCGCACGCTCGACCGCTGGCTCGCCGCGGTCACCAAATAGCGCTGGCTCGCCGCGATCACCCGTTAGCGCCGCGCTCGCGGCGACCGCGTCAACAATGCAGCAAGGGCGACCGCCGCTGCGCTGACGAGGAACGCCGGGAGCAAGGCCGGCAGCGCCTGCGCGAAGACCGCGTTTTCCTCCAGACCGGGATGCCCGCCGCGAATGTGCGCAGTAAGCCCGGCGAAGGCGAGGCCGACGGCGCCGTAGCCGAGATTCAGCGCGAGACCGCGGAAACTGAGCACCGTCGCCCGCAGATCGGACGCCGTCCAGGCATTCAGGTAGTGCGAGAGGAAGAACTGGAAGGCCGACATCGCGAGACCGATCGGCACGAGCACCCAGATGCCGTAGATCGGCGTCGCGAGCGCCACTCCGGCCAGGCCGACCGCGATGCACGCGCCGACCGCGAGAAGATTCATCGGGGCGTTGCCACGCTCGACGAGCCGGCGCGCAATCGGCGCCGCCACGAAACCAAGCAGCGCCAGGGCAGAACCCAGCGGCCCATAGGTGTATGCCGGCAGCCCGATCACGCGCAGGAAATTGCTTTCGAACGTGAGGAACAGGCGCACGAAACTATCGGCCACGAGCGCCGCGAGGATGAGCAGCCGGATGCGCTTTTCCGTGGCGACGAAACACGCGCCGCGCCAGATATTCCGCAGCGCCTGCCGCACCGGCGCCCCGATCGGCTGCGTGTGCGCCGGCGGTTCGCGCAGGGAGAGCGCCACTCCGAGACAGAGCACCGCCGAGGCGAGCGTGCCATAGACCGGCCAGCGCACTGTCTCCTCCGCCGTGACCGAGAACGACAGCCCGCAGCCGTGCAGCAGGCTGTTGACGAAGCTCGCGTCGTAGGCCGCGGCCCCCACGATCATCGCGAAGAAAAATGCGCCGGATTGCCAGCGCGCCAGCGAGACGAGCACGCGCGGCCAGCGGCTGGCGCGGTCCTCGTCGGGCAGGGAGTCGTAGGCGAGAGCTTCATCCGCGCCGCTCGCGGAGGCTTCCGCCGCACCGCTGAGGAAACGATTGAAGGCGAGCAGCCAGAAAAGCAGGGCCGGGTTCCCCCGTGGGGCGAAGCTGAAGATCAGCATCTCGACCACCATCAGCCCGGCGGCCATCACGACCATGCGCTTGCGGCCGATCACGTCCGCCAGTGCGCCGGAGGGAATCTCCAGCGCGACGATGGCAACCGCCCAGATGACGTTGAGCAGCGCGTATTGCTCGACCGTGAGGCCAAGGTCGAGGAACAGGACGCCGAGGACCGGGTAGTAGAACCGCGCGTTGAACAGCACGCGGAACGCAATGAACCGCGGAATGTTCGCCGACAGCGCGGTCACCGGCCTGGCGTCTTAGAATCCGGGATTCGGCGCCGGCGGAGCGACTTCCTCCGGCG
Source organism: Chthoniobacterales bacterium (assembly GCA_036569045.1). NCBI lineage: Bacteria > Pseudomonadati > Verrucomicrobiota > Spartobacteria > Chthoniobacterales > Chthoniobacterales bacterium. The sequence goes on from DATCRI010000021.1 coordinate 6,964, forward strand.
TAACCTCGGGCGTGGTGACCTTCACGGTCGTGCGCTCCGGCGCGGGGGCCTTTTTCGGAACGAGGATCGGCGTGGTATCCATCACCGTCACGACGGCAATGCCCTCGCCCTTGTCAGCCATGGCGCTGTAATTGATCTGGCGCTTGATGCGCGAGAAGATCCACTCGCCATTGAACTTCGCGTATTTCACGTTCCACTGGCCCTTGGTCGCCACGATCGGCACGTCGGAGCCGAAGCGCGACGGCGGGCCGTATTTCTGCATGAGGTAATTGCGAATGCCGTCCCAGCCGCCCGCGCGGGAGAGCGTGCTCACGCCGGGGCCGTTGAAGTAGCGCAGCTCGAGGCGCACGAGCCGATTGTCGAAATACCAGGCCTTCATCTCGGAAATATTCGCGCTGACGTTGAAGACCTCCCAGACGTCGTAGCCGCCGAGTTTGATGGGGATGTGCTGCACCTGCGGGAAGATCGCAAGCGCGCCCTGCGGACTGCCGATCTTCACGCCGTTCACGTTGAAATCGAGCACCGCGCGCTCTTCCTTGGAAAGCGAAGGATCGAGCGCCGCGCAACCGGCGAGCACCGCCGCCGTCGCGCCGAGGAGAAGAAATTTCCCGAAGTTCATGGTCCCTGCGCATATCGACTGGCCGGGCGGACCTCAATCGAAATCCGCCGGGACGGGCCCCACGGCGACAAGATCGAGGCAGCGCGCGATCTGCGCCGCCGTCACGCGCGGCAGCGAGAGCGGCGGCAGCGCGGCGGGATCGAAGAACGCGACCTCCGGCGTCTCGTCGCTCGGCGTGAGCTCGCCGCCGAGAATTTCGCAGTGGAAGAAGAGCTTGTAGACGTGGAAGAGCGAGCCCGGGATGTGGGCGTGCTCCTCGCGGTCGAAGACGGCCAGCAATCGCGCCGCCCGCACCTCGAGGCCCGCCTCCTCCCGCACCTCGCGCTCCGCGTTCCGGGCCGGGCTCTCGCCGGGATCCGCCCAGCCCCCGGGCAGCGTCCACAGGCCGTCCGTCGCCTCGCGCACGAGCAGCACCTTGCCGTCCCGCACGACGACGGAGCGGGTGTCGACCTTCGGCGTCGCGTAGCCAGTCTCGATCGCCAATGCCTCGACGAGCGCAGTCGGCTCCGCATGCTCCGCGAGCATCTCCGCCGCGATCCGCCGCACCTGTGCGAACCGCTCCCGGTCGTAGGGATCCTTCGAAAAATGGAGACCGTTCTGCGCAATCCCCAGCAGGCGCCGGGACCAGTCGAGTTGTGAGGAAGTCATGCCTCCCCGACTCACGCCGCAACCGCGCCCGCCCGCAACCGAGTTCACGAAAAATTCATCGCGGCTTCCCGCGATCTCCACATGGCTGCGGCAGGCTGCGCGAGCATGGGAATTCGTGTCGCCGCCGCCGTCGTCGGAGGGCTGTTTCTGGTGATCTACTCCGCGCTCAGCTGGTGCGGCGCGGGTTGGCTCGCCATGCCGCCACGTCGGGGCCTCAGCCCCATCCATCGCGAACGCCTCGCGCAGATGCCCGGCCATGGGGTGCGGGTGATGTCCCGCCGCACCGCCGACGGCACGCCGTATCTCGACTGCGAGCCGATCCCCGGCGGCCAGCCCGGTGACCGCGGTCGCCTTCTCCGCGCCCAGCTCGCCGCGCGGCCCTTTCCCGTGCCGCCGTTTGGCCGCATCACCGGCACGATCGTCCTGTTGCACGGCTGGGGCATGCGCAAGGAGGACCTCCTCTTCACGGCCGAGCGATTCTGCGCGGTCGGATTCCGCTGCCTCGTTCCCGACCTGCCCGGCCACGGGGACAATCCCCGCCCGGCCACGAATTTCGGCAGCACCGCCGCCGAGCGCGAACTGCCCGCGGCGGTTTGCGCAGACGCCGCCCGTCACCGCCCGCTCGCCGGCCGGCCCTGCCTGTGGGGGATGTCGATGGGCGCCGCCTGGGCGATCCAATCCGCCGCCATTGCCCCGGCCCGCTGGCAGCGAGTCATCGCCGTCAGCCCCTTCGACGCGCTGGAGCCCGTCGTCTTCGCCAGGGCCGCTGCGGAAACCCACGCATGGAGCACGCTCCTCGAGCCGGGCCTCATCCTCGCCACCCGCTGCCGCAGCGCAATGTGGCTCCCCGCCGTGCGCCCGATCGACGGCGCCGGCCGGATTTCCACGCCCACGCTCATCGTCCACGGCACCACCGACGACCTCATTCCGCTCGCGGCCGGGCGCCGCCTCTTCGACGCCGTCGCCGCCCCCCGCAAACGCTGGATCGAGGTCACGAACGCCCGGCACGGCAACGTCCTCGCCACTCCGCAACCCGTTTTCGTCGAAATGGCCGCCTGGCTACTGACATCGCCGGAAAGTCCGGGAAGCTCCCCGCCCGGAAAAAGCGAGCCTCGCCTCTCCAGTCAGCAAACCCCGCATTCCGAAAACACAGAATGCCCCATCATGCGCGTGAGATGGCACCCGCAGAACTGACAACGCCCCTCCACACGCGTGAGACGGCACCGGCAAAACTGACAGTGCCTCCTCACACGCGTAAAATGGCATCGTCAAAACTAACAATGCCCCGCCACACGTGTGAGATGGCATCGGCAAAACTGACAAGGGCCCGCCACGAGCGTGGGAGCCCTCTGCAAAAACTGCCGGAGACCTTCCCGGCGCGTGAAGCGACTACCGCACTACCGATCCAAGCTCAACACCGGGATCGGGCGTTCGTTCAGTAAACATATCAGCCTCCGAGAGCCATCGGTGAGTGAGGTCTCGCATGATGAGAGCGTGATCGAAGGCGACACTGCCTGCCGGAAAAACGGACTCGTCGGCAAAGAAGGAAGTCTCGACCTGCTCGACGGCGAGCGGACGAACCTGCCAATCGTCGGTTTGCAGCCGGATCCCATCGAGCCGACAGCAGTCCCGAGTGACAGAGTAACCCACGCTGCCCCCCTCGAAGTAAGCTGACGACTCGGCCAGCGACTCGAAACAAGACGCAGCCGGCAGCGAGTCGCTCTCACGGGCACGAAGCTGAATGCGCATGTCGCCGTCACGAGCATGGATGGACATGGCGACGCTTGCACCGTCGTCGTCGACGGCAAAATCTGCAAAGGTGGTGCTCGCCGGGAAAGATCCGCCCGCCAGAGAAGTGGTTGAGCCAGGAACTGGTATCTCGGCGCGGGATGAACACCCCCTCGCGAGTCTGGCCGGAAAAGTCATCCCAGAGGACCGCGATCCGGTGAGCCGCGTTCTCGCTGGCGATGCCGCAGAAGCGTGGAAGCCATGCCGGACGGACCTGCTCCAGCCGGATCAGACAGATGCCCGCGATGGCATGGCCATCATGGAGCTTGGGGCGGAAAGGCGGCGGCAAAAAGCGCCCCATCACCTCCGCGTCCACCCGGAAGTTCACCAGCAACCGTCGACGAATCAGGCCGTGGATTACCGGAAGACGCATGGCTGGAGGTCTCGCTGGCGATCATCCGACGGGCGAGGCCTTGCGACTATCGACTCCAGCGAAGACGCGCCCACTATTTGAAGGACGTGGCGGGCGTCACGCGATCGTGACGTCCTTGCAGAGGTAGACGTCCTGGATCGTGTTCAGCAGCTTGATGCCGTCGGGCATGGGGCGCTGGAAGCTCTTGCGGCCGCTGATGAGGCCGGTGCCGCCGGCGCGTTTGTTCACCACGGCGGTGAAGACGGCATCCTCGAAGTCGTGCTTGCCCGAGGCGCCCCCGCTGTTGATGAGGCCGGCGCGGCCCATGTAGCAGTTCGCGACCTGATAGCGACAGAGATCGATCGGGTGGTCGGTGGTGAGCTCGGTGTAGATGCGCTCGTCGAGCTTGCCGTAGCTGGAGCTGCCGGTATTCAGCGCGTGGTAGCCGCCGTTGTTCTCGGGGAGCTTCTGCTTGATGATGTCGGCGCCGATCGTCACGCCGAGGTGGTTTGCCTGGCCGGTGAGGTCGGCGGAGAGGTGGTAGTCCTTGTCCTTCTTGAAGGCGTCGTTGCGCAGGTAGCACCAGAGGACGGTGGCCATGCCGAGCTCGTGCGCGAGGGCGAAGCACTCGGCAATCTCGATGATTTCGCGGTGGGCGTCCTCGCTGCCGAAGTAGACGGTCGCGCCGACGGCGGCCGCGCCCATGTCGTGGGCCTGACGGACGGTGCCGAAGAGAATTTCCTTCGCGCTATTCGGATAGGTGAGGAGCTCGTTGTGGTTGATTTTGACGAGGAAGGGAATCTTGTGCGCGTATTTGCGGGCGCACATGCCGAGCACGCCGAAGGTGGAGGCGACGGAGTTGCAGCCGCCCTCGATGGCGAGCTTGATGATGTTCTCGGGATCGAAGTAGATCGGGTTCTTCGCGAAGCTTGCGCCGGCGGAGTGCTCGATGCCCTGATCGACGGGCAGGATGCTGAGGTAGCCGGTGCCCGCGAGGCGGCCGGTGTTGTAGATCCAGTTGAGGTTATTGAGGACGCGCTGGTTGCGATCGCTCTGGGCAAAAATGCGGTCCACGAAATCGGGGCCGGGAAGGTGCAGGAGATCGGTGGAGATCGTCTTGCACTCGTGCTGGAGAAGGGACTCGGCCTTGTCGCCGAGAAGGGAGGAGATTTGATCGATCATGGCGCGGAGATGTCGGTTCCAAAGGATACCTCAATCCCGACTCTGTAAAGCTCTTCCCGGCGACAAATCCCGCCGCGACGCGAACCATTCCGACAAAGAAAAATCCCGCGCCGACGAGCAAGTCGGACGCGGGATTTGAAGATAAAGCCGAGGGGCTCCGCTTTACGCGGCGTTGCGGCCGATGCAGTTCAGGTCCTCGAAGGAGCTGATGAGGCGCTTCGTGAAGCTGGTCTCCGCGGCGCCGAGCCAGACGCGCGGATCGTATTGCTTCTTGTTCGGGGAGTCGGGCCCGGTGGGGTTGCCGATCTGGCCCTGGAGGTAATCGTGATTCTTGGCCTCGTATTCGCGAATGCCGTCCCAGAAGGCCCACTGCAGGTCGGTATCGAGATTCATCTTGATCGCGCCGTAGCCGATGGCTTCGCGAATCTCTTCGCGGGAACTGCCGGAGCCGCCGTGGAAGACGAAGTTCACCGGCTTCGGGCCGGTGCCGAACTTCTCTTCGATGTATTTCTGCGAATCGTTGAGAATGCCGGGCTTGAGCTTCACGTTGCCGGGCTTGTAAACGCCGTGGACGTTGCCGAAGGCGGCGGCGACGGTGAAATTCGGTGAAACCGCGCTGAGCTTCTCGTAGGCGTAGGCGACTTCCTCGGGCTTCGTGTAGAGGCTGGACTCCTCGACGCCGGAGTTGTCCACTCCGTCTTCCTCACCGCCGGTCACGCCGAGCTCGATCTCGAGGGTCATGCCCATCTTCGCCATGCGCTCGAGGTATTTGCAGCAGACCTCGATGTTCTCCTCGATCGGCTCCTCGGAGAGATCGAGCATGTGCGAGCTGTAGAGGGGCTTCCCGGTCCTGGCGAACTGCTCTTCGCTGCCGGCGAGCAGGCCGTCGATCCACGGAAGAAGCTTCTTCGCGCAGTGGTCGGTGTTCAGGATGACGGGCACGCCGTAGGCCTTCGCCGCGGCGTCCGCGTAATGGGCGCCGGCGAGACCGCCAAGCACCGGGCCGAGCTGGTTGTCGCCCTTCACGCCCTTGCCGATGAAGAACTGTGCACCGCCATTCGAATACTGAATGATCATCGGCGAGTTCACCTCGCGGCCCGCGGCAAGCGCGGCGTTCACCGAGCTGGTGCCGATGCAATTGACCGCCGGTAGCGCGAAAGCATTCGCCTTCGCGTAGTCGAGAACTTCCTTCACCTCGTCCCCGAAGAGGACGCCTGCACGAAATTTTTTGTCAGCCATGGTGTGGTAAGGGGCCGTGATACACGCCCCGCATCGGTAATGCAGCAGGAATCGTGCGCCCACTCGAGTTCGTTCGAAAATCCCTGCACGACTTCGCTGACAATCGCGTGGCTCCCGGCAAAGACGCGCCTTTGTGCGCCGGCCACGGCCCCGGTAATCGCGATTGAAACCGGCCTTTTTCGCCGGTTACACTTTTCGGTCTATGGGACGTCAGTGGTTGCATGCGAAACGCGAGGTCGCCGGGCTCAAGAAAGGCCAGGCCACCGGGAAATTGGTCAAAGAAATCTCCGTCGCCGCCAAGATGGGCGGACCTGATCCGGCCGGCAACGCACGGCTCTTCGCCGCCTGTGAAAAAGCCCGTCGCGCCAGCGTCAGCAAGGACGTCATCGAGCGCGCCATCAACAAGGGCGCCGGCATCGGCGGCGAAAAGATGGCGATGGACCACATCGTTTTCGAGGGTTACGCGCCGCACAAGGTGCCCGTGATCGTCGAGGTGCTCACCGACAACAACAACCGCACCGCTCCCGAGATTCGCACCCTCTTCAACAAGAAGGGCCAGCTCGGCGCGCCCGCCAGCAACAAGTTTCTCTTCGAGCACGTTGGCCTCGTGGAAGCCCACCGCGCCGACGCCGTCGATCTCGAGGAAGCCGCCATCGAGGCCGGCGCGAACGAGGTCGAGCCGCTCGCCCACGCGCAGAACGACGACATCCCGGCCGACGCCACCGGCGCGCGTTTCATCACGGAGCGCACGGAAACGGGCGCGGTCTCGAAATGGCTCGCCGCGAACGGATGGACCGTCGTCACCTGCGAACTCGGCTACGTCGCGAAGCAATTCCCCGCGCTCACCGAGGAGCAGGCCGCCGAGGCCGGCGACTTCCTCCACGCGCTCGACGAGCACGACGACGTCCACCGCGTCTGGGCCGCCATCAAGTGACCGCCATGCGCGGGCCGGTCGTCCTCCTTCTCGCGCTCGCGGCATCCCTCCACGCCGCCGAGCAGACCGTCGCCTACACCGACGGCACGATCCTCACCCGCGCGCTCGACGGCGGCAAACCGCGCAGGATCACCGAGGGCGCGTGGCCCGACATCTCGCCCGACGGCACGAAGGTCGCCTACAACACCGAGTCGGCAAAGACCATGGAGCGCCGCATCGCCGTCGCCGACATCGCCACCCGGCGCAGCACTGTCTTTTCCGAAATCCCGAGCGACAACTGCCACAGCCCGGCGTGGTCGCCCGACGGAAAACAGATCACGTTCTACATCTACGCCGACAGCGACTGGCACATCGGCCTCGTGAACGCCGACGGCACCGGCTTCCGCTACGTCCACAAGGCCGGCGCGAACCATCGCACGCGCTGGGGCGCCGCGTGGGCCGCGGACGGCAAATCGCTCTTCTGCCAGGACCTCGACACGCTCTACCGCATCGCCCTCGACGGCAAAATCCTCGCGCAGTGGAGCGTGGAAAAAACGTTCCCGCGCGGCGGCCTCAATAGCGGCGCGCGCCTCGCACCCTCGCCCGACGGCAAATCCCTGCTCGTCGATGTGGACATGGGTGAGGATGTGAACCGGGAGGATTGGGACGGTCCGCCGCCCTCGATCTGGCAGCTCGACCTCGCCACCGGCAGGGCCGACCGCATCACGAAGCCGGACCAGTATCTCTGGGAGCCAGCGTGGATCAACGATCGCGAGATCCTCTGCAACGGCCTGCCCGCCGGCTCGAAGACGTTTTCGATCTTCCGCCTGCCCGTCGCCGGAGGAAAGCCGACGCTCTGGGTGAAGAAGGCCCGCTCGGCCAGCGTATCGAATCCCTGACCGCTCAAGGCCGCGTCGCCCTCACCTGAAAAAACTGGCGCGGCTGCGCGGAGAGCGGCTGCGTCGAGCGCACGACCACGGCATCCGTGCCGTCCCCCCGCGGCGTGGCGGAGAGCTCGACGGCGCCCATGTCGTGCGCGGGATTCAGGTTCGGCGTCACGACCACCGCGACCGCGACATCACCGAGCGCCTGCCGGCGATTGAAGCCAAAGGTGGGGTAGTCCTTGTCCGCGATCGTGACCTGTCCGAGCGTCGTCGGCGTGGTCGATGGCAGCGCGGGACTCGAGCCGAGCACAAACTCGGCGAGGTTCGCCAAGTCGTCGCCGTCGGGATTGTCCGACGGGCCGCGCCGGTCCACCGGAAGCCCCGCCCCCTGCGCCCACGTTCTGAATGCGTCGGCCGGAACGGTGAGCACCGCGGCGGTGCTGGTGTCGGAGCCGACCCCGTTGGTCACCGTCACCGCATACTGGCCGGCGTCGGTCTCCTTCACGTCGTCGAGCGAGAATGTCTCGCCCGTCGCGCCGGAGATCGGCGCGCCGTTCTTCGTCCACTGAAGGGACCACGGCCAGCGCCCATTCACGTCCACGGAGAAGCTCGCATTCCCGCCCACGGGCGCGGTCGCGGATTGCGGCGGCGCGACCACCGTCGCCGGCTGCGCGGAGTGCGTGAGGAGCCACGCGTAGAGCGCGTCGTCCGCGTAGGCGGGCACCCATGAGTCGTGCACGTTGCCGGGCGAGCTCGTGTAAATGGTGACGGTCGGGTTGCCGCCCGCGCCGCGAACGAGGTCGAGATACGCCTGCAACGAGCTCACGGAATAAAGCGGATCGCTCGCGCCGTGAAAGGCCCAGATCGGCAGGTCGCGCAGGCGGGGCGCGGCGGCGGAATTGCCGGCATCGACCTGCGGCACCGCGCTCACCGGGGCGATGGCCGCATACCGCGAGGGCTGGCGCTGCGCGAGATCATAGACGCCGAAGCCGCCCATGCTCATCCCGGTGAGATAAATCCGCGTGCGGTCAACGTGGTAGCGCGCGGCGAGGTCTTGGATGAACGCCTCGAGCTCCACGCCCTGCCACCACGAGCCCGCGCATTGCGGCGAAACGACGAGGAAGGGAAACTCCGCGCCCTGCTCGATGCGCAGCGGCGGGCCAACGGCGCGAAGTTTCCCGAGATGGACGGGGTCCATCGGCGCGGTCTCGCCATTGCTCCGCTCGCCCATCCCGTGCAGGAAGACAAGCAGCGGCCATTTCGTCGTCGAGGCCGGATCGTAGCCCTGTGGCAGGTAGAGGAGGTAATTGAAATCGAACTGCCCGGCGACGGTCGCGCGCTGCGCGGTCTGGCGCGGGACGCTCACCTCGTAGTTCGCGAAACCCGCGAATCCCACCCACGAGCTGCCCGTCGTGCCGACGCCGTCAAGCCGCGTGAACGTGAAGGTCACTGAGGACGACGTCGCCGAGTAGGCGATGGCGAGCATGCGGGAGGAACTCGTGCCGGCGGCGGAGAAATCCACGTCGATCGTGTTCGCATCGACGCTCTGCGAGACGCGATACCAGTTCTTCCCCGGGCCGTGCGCGGAGTTCGTGAAGAGCGCGAGCGTGTAGCGCCGGCCGGGCGTGAGGCCGGTGAGCGTGAGCGCGTAGCTGGCGGAGCTCGTGTTCGTCCCGTAGGTCGCGAGCAGGGTGTGAATGCCGCCGGTCGCGGAAGAATTGAAATTCGTGAACGTGTGCGAGAACGCGCTGAACGTGTAGTTTTTCGCCGCCTGCGCTCCGCCGCCATTGCCCGTGCCGGTGCCGAAGGCGACGCCGTTCACCGTCACCGTGCTCGACGCGTTGAAGTTGATCGCGTGCGTGTAGGTGTTCGACGCGGCGAGGTGCGTGGCGGCGGTGGCGTCGGAGACGAGCGTGTCCACCGCAAATGTCGTGGGCGAGGCGGGGGGCGCATTCACCGTGAGCACGGCCGTGGCGCTCGTGGTCGAGCCGCCGGAATTCGTCACGGTGACCGTGTAATTCCCCGCGGCCCCGGCGGCGACGCTCGTGAGCGCGAGCGTGGCGGCGGTCTGACCCGGCAGCGGATCGCCGTTCTTTTTCCACTGGTAGGTGAGCGCGCCCGCGCCCTCGGCGACGACGGAGAACGTGACGTTCGCGCCAGCAGTGACCGTCTGGCTGAGCGGATGGGTCGTGATGTCCGGCGGCGGCGGGGTGACCGTGAGGGTCGCCGGGAGGCTGGTCGCGGTGCCGAGCGCGTTCGTGATCGTCACGACGTAATCGCCCGCGGCCCCGAGGGCGACAGCCGGCAGGGTGAGCGTGGGGCCGGTCGCATCGGGCACGGGATCGCCATTCTTCGTCCACGCGTAGGTGAGCGGCGTATTGCCGGCGACGATGACCTTCAACGTGACGTCCGCGCCGGTGAACACGCTCTGCGAGGCCGGCTGCGCGGCGATCACGGGCGCGCCGCTCGCCGAGAAATAATATTCGAAGGCGCCGATGTCGGTCGCCGGGCCGAAAGGCCGCGTGACGCCATCGAGGTCAGCGGTCACTCCCTGCGCGGCCATGCTCGAGCCCTTGTCGATGGCATTCGTCGCGCCCGGCCCGAGCCGGTAATCGCCCGCGGCGCGGAAGCCTGCGGCCGCCTCCGTGGCCGGATAAAAATTCGTCGTCTCGGCGAGCTGCACGCTCGCATATTTGCGGAAGACGAATTGCCCGCCCGGCTGCGCGATGAGGTTGTTCGCGGCGATGTTGCCCGTGCTGCCGAGGCTCCAGAACTCGATGCCATGCTGCGCGGGGGAGACGATCGTGTTGTTCACCAAGGCGAGCGTCGTCCCCGACTGCATCGCCGCGTCCTGGCCGATCACGATGCCCGACTCGCCCGGCGCGATGATGACGTTGTTCGCATACACACTGCTGCCACGGGGGTTCGCAAAAATCCCGGAGCCCGAGCCGACGTTCCCGCCCTGAATCCAGTTCTCCGAGATGCGCCCCGTGGTGCCGGGGTTGATGCGGATGCCCTCGTTCTGCACGGAGTGGTCGGAGGCCGAGGGATCGGTGAGCCCGTAGCCGAGGATGCGGTTGCGGCGGACGGAGGCGCCCTGCGTGGCGCACCCCAATTGGATGCCGTCCCACCCCGCATTCACGATGAGGTTGTCGTGGATCGAAACGCCGTGGATCTCGTGCGGATTCTTTGCCGTGTCCTGGTAAAACGAGCTGCCGACGTAGATGCCCTCGCCGCCCGTATCGTGGATGTAGAGGTCGTGGATCGACACGTTGCGCATCGTGAAGGCGTCGCGCTGGAGTTCGTCGCTCTTGGCCATGAGGCCCGCGAATCCGACGTTCCCGATCTCGAGATGACAGACCTCGAAGTCCGTGCTGCCCTGGATGAACGCGAGCGCGATCGCGCCGGGCTGCGAGACACGGGCGATCCTGATGCCGTAGGCGTTGCCGACCGGGGTGCCGCGCAGCACGAAGTTTCGGCAATTGTAGAAGTGCAGCCCCTTGTCGGTGTCCGTGGTGTCGATGATGAACTGGCCGCCCTGGTTCGTGATGCGGATCGGCCTCTGCGCCGTGCCCGCCGTCAGGTTGCGCAGAATGAGCTTCTTCCGCGTATGGGCCTGGAGGAAAATCGTGTCGCCCGGCTTCAGGCCGACATTGCTCAAGTCGATCGAGTCGGGCGAGGCCGCCGTGATCGTGTAGTTCGCGGCATTCACGTCGGCGCCGGCTGCAAAGGCCAGCGCCGCCAGCGCCCGAAGGGTTCGCGAGCAGAGGGACATGGGAGGAGTCGCCGACATTCTCATTCGCGGCCACACGAAACAACTGCAAAACCCCACAGGCGCCGGCATGCGATCAGGGAACCCGAGGCTTTCGCCGACCTTGCGCTGCGGCAGGCGGACCAATTACCGTCGAACGGCCACGCGCCACGCACCGCACCCCTCCATGAAAAAACGTCCCTTTGCCGGCACTGAAGTCTCCGAAATCGGCCTTGGCTGCTGGCAGCTCGGCGCCGATTGGGGGAACGTCGACGATGCCTCCGCCGTCGCAATCCTGAACGCCGCCGCCGACGCTGGCGTGACTTTCCTCGACACGGCGGACGTCTACGGCGCAGGCCGCAGCGAGACCTTCATCGGCGAATTCCTGAAGGCTCGCCACGAATCCTTTTTCGTCGCCACGAAGCTCGGCCGCACCGGCGACCTGTTTCCCGACAAATACACCGAGGCCGGCGTTCGCGCCGCCACCGAAAATTCGCTCCGCCGGCTCGGCGTCGAGGCCCTCGACCTTACGCAGCTCCACTGCGTGCCGCCCGCCGTGCTCGCACACGGCGAGATCTTCGACTGGCTGCGCACCCTTCAGCGCGAGGGCAAGATTCGGAACTTCGGCGCCAGCGTGGAGTCCATGGACGAAGCCCGCGTCTGCCTCGCCCAGCCAGGCCTCGCCTCCCTCCAGATCATCTTCAACCTCTTCCGCCAGAAACCGATCGCCGCTCTTTTCGCCGAAGCCGAGGCCCGAAACGTGGCCCTCATCGTCCGCCTCCCGCTCGCCAGCGGCCTCCTCTCCGGAAAAATGACGAAGGCCACCACGTTCCCGGCCGACGACCACCGGAACTACAATCGCGATGGCGCCGCCTTCAACGTCGGCGAAACCTTCGCCGGCCTGCCCTTCGACAAAGGAATCGAACTCACCGACGCGCTCCGCGCCTTCCTGCCTGCGGACCTGACATTCGCGGACTTCGCGCAGCGCTGGATCCTCGATCACCCGGCCGTCACCACGGTGATCACCGGCGCCAGCCGTCCCGACCAGGCCACGCGCAACGCCCGCGTTTCCGACCTCCCGCCGCTCGCCCCCGAGCTGCATGCGCGCCTCCGCGACTTTTACGCGACCGAAGTCGCCGCCCACATCCGCGGACCGTATTAAGCCTCGCCGACGCGCAGGCTCATGCCCATGGCGCGAAAAATGTGGTCGCGCTTCTCGAGGTAGCCGCTCGAGTCGAGATCGCGCGGGCGTGGCAGATCGATCACCACGTTTTCCTGAATCGTTGCCGGGCGCTTGCTCATCACGAACACCCGATCGGCCAGCTGCACGGCCTCCTCGATGTCGTGCGTGACGAAAAGGATCGTCTTCTTCTCGGCCTGCCAGATGCGCACGAGATCGGCGCGCATCTTCATGCGCGTAATGAAGTCCAGCGCGCCAAACGGCTCATCCATGTAGATGATGTCGGGATTTGCCGCGAGCGCTCGGGCGATCTCCACGCGCTGCCGCATGCCGCCGGAAAGCTCACGCGGATAGGCTCTCTCGAAGCCACTCAATCCCACCATCGCGGTGTAATGCGTCACGATCTTCCCGCGCTCTTCCTCGGACTTGTCCTGCAGGCCAAACCCGATATTCGCCTCGACCGTCAGCCACGGGAACACGCCATTTTCCTGAAACACGAAAATCCGCCGGCGATCCGGCCCCGTCACCGGGCGGCCCTCGACGAGCACCTCGCCCTGCGTCTGGGAGAGAAACCCGCCGATGATGTTGAGCAGCGTGGACTTCCCGCAGCCGCTCGGGCCGACGATGCAGACGAACTCGCCCGGCGTGATCGTCGCGCTCACGTTTTCGAGCACATGAATCTTCTCGCCGGCGCGCTTGCCAGGAAAGCTCATCCAGAGATTGCGAACGGAAATGACCGGGTCGCTCATCGCGCACCTCCCGCGTAGCCCCAGCGCACCTCGTCGAATTTTTCCAGCTGCCGCACCAGCAGGTCGAGGCAAAGCCCGATCAGGCCGATCAGCAGCATGCCCGCGACCACGAGGTCGTAGCGTTTTCCAGCGTTGCGCGCGTCGATGATGAGGTAGCCGAGGCCGCTGTTCACCGCGATCATCTCCGCCGCGACGACGACCAGCCAGGCGATGCCGAGCGCAATGCGCAGGCCGGTGAGAATCTGAGGCAGGCAGGCCGGGAAGATCACCTGCCGGAAAAGCTGGAACTGGCCGAGACCGAAATTCCGCGCCGCCCGCACATAGACCGGCTGCATGTTGTGCACCGCGGCGGTCGAGGCCACCGTGATCGGAAAGACGCTCGCCAGGAAAATCAGAAAGATCGGCGCGGCATCCGTCACGCCGAACCAGAGGATCGCCAGCGGAATCCACGCGATCGGCGAGATCGGGCGGAAGATCTGGATGAGCGGATTCAGCGCGAAATAAGTGCGGGAATACCAGCCGAGCACCAGCCCGAGCGGCACGCCGATCACCACCGCCAGACCAAAGCCCCAGGTCACCCGAAACAGCGAGGCCGTGATGTATTTGACCAGCAACCCCTCGCGCGCCAGCTCGCCGATGCCCTTCGCCACCTCGATCGGTGTGGGAAACAGGTCGCTGTGCATGACCCGCACGCCGACATGCCACGTGGCGAGAAACAACACCGCCACGGTCAACGGCAGAAGAACTTTAGGCAATGTCTTCATTTTTTGGGGGCCTCGAATTGGTAGGGCTGGAGCTTGTCGGCCTGGGCGGCAAACGACGGGTCCACATAGTCGTCAAAATGCGCCGTGCCCTTGAGAATACCGGACTCGCGGCCAAGTTCCTCGATCTCGGCGAAGTCTGGCTTCAGCGGCACGAGATCGGTGTATTTCACGCGATCCGGCGGCTTGCTGAGAACGAAGCTGAGCAGGCGCGGATTCTGGTTGTAGTAGTTCTTGCTCACGAACTGGGCCGCCTCCATGCGGTGATCCATGTTCTGGTCGAGCCACTTGCCGCTCTTCGCGATGCCGTCGACGAGCTCCTGCACCCATTTTCGATCGTTCCTGATCGCGTCCTCCTTCACCGCGAGCACGCACGAGATGAAATTCGGCCACACGTCCTTTGTGAGCCACAGCACCCGGCCATAGCCGTCCAGCTCGGCCTGCGCCATGAACGGTTCGCCGCTGCAGATCGCATCGACCGACTTTGCATAAAGCGCGGCCGGCATATCCGGCGGCGGCATCTCGATAAGTTCGACATCCTTGAAGGTCATGCCAGCCTGCTTGAGCGCGCGAAAGAAAAGCAGGCGCTGGTTCGAATAGCGATTCGGCACGGCAATGCGTTTGCCGCGCAGGTCCTGCATGCTGTGGACGTTCGAGTCCTTGTGCACGACGACCGCCGTGCCATCGCGATGCCCGAGATAGACGATCTTGATCGGCACGCCCTGCTCCCGCAGCGCAATGGCCATCGGCGCAAGGATGAACGTCGCCTTCGTCTGCCCGGAAAGAAACGCCTCCTTGAGCTCCGGCCAGCTCGAGAATCGAATCGGCTCGAAAAGACCACCGCCCTCGCCCTGACGGTTGATGAAATCCGTCACCGGGCAGGTGAGATGGCACGTCACCGGGAGAAATCCAATGCGAACACTTTCCGCCGCCCGCTCCGGCTTGCGGTCGAACCACTTCAGGTTCAATGCCCCGTGCAGCAGGGTCACGGCGGCAACCCAAAACACCGAAAATAAGAGAAGCGTCCCGCGAAGGGTCATGGCCGCGGGGGTTTATCGGCAAATCGTCCGAGCGGCAAGCCCGCCTTCCAAAAACCGCGTCATCCTCAGGCCGCGAGAATCTTCTCGGCCTCGCGCAACGCCTCGTCGAGCTTCGCGGCATCCTTGCCGCCGCCGCGTGCGCCGTCCGGACGCCCGCCGCCCTTGCCGCCGACGATCGGCGCGATGGCCTGGATGATCCTGCCCGCCTGCACGGCGCCAACATGCGCCGGCGCAACCGTCGCAACGAGCGACACCACGCCGCCGGTCGCACCGCCGAGCACAACGACACCGTCGAACTGGCCCCTCAGCGCATCGGCCACGACCTGCAATTCATCGCCGGAGACGTCTCCGAGATTCTCGATGATCGCCGGCGCCTTGAGGCCAGCGCTGCGCACGCGCTCGAGCAGATCCTTTGCCGTCGCGGCTGCCTGGCGCTTGCGGAGCGTCTCCACCTGCTTCTCGAGCGCCTTCTGCTGCGCGAGCGCGGCATCGATCTTCCTCTCGAGTTCGGAAATCGGGGCATTCAGCTTCGCGGCGAGGGCGACGAGTCGCGCAGAATCCGCCGCGGCGGCCGCGTAGGATTCCAATGCCGCCACCGCCTCGATGCGGCGCACGCCGGCCGCGATCGCCGCCTCGCTCACGATGCGGAAGAGGCCGATCTCGCCCGTGCCGCGCACGTGCGTGCCGGCGCAAAGTTCCTTCGAATAGCCGCCGATATCGACCACTCGCACGACGTCGCCGTATTTGTCGCCGAAGAACTGCATAATGTCCGCACGGCCCTTCACGTCGGCGTAGGGCACTTCGTTCCAGACCACCGCGGCGTTCTCGACAATGCGCTCGTTCACGAGCCGCTCGATGTCGCGCACCTGCACAGGCGTGAGCGCGGCGCTGTTGAAATCGAACGTGAGCTTGTCGGGCGCGACGCTCGAGCCTTTCTGGGTCGCGTCGGCGCTCACCACCTCGTGGAGCGCCCAGTGCAACAGGTGCGTGACGGAATGGTGCCGCTGGATCGCCGCGCGGCGAGCCGAGTCGAGCTGCAGGGTGACATGCTGGCCGACGGCCGGCGCGTCGGCGCCCTCGAGGAAATGCAGCCACGTGCTGCCGGATTTCTGGGTGTTCGCGATGCGCCAGAGCTGACCGCTGCCGGTGAGTTCGCCGGTGTCGCCGACCTGGCCACCCATCTCGGCGTAGCAGACGGAATTATTGAGCACGACGACGGTCTTGTCCTTGAGCGCGACGACCTCGAGGACGTCCGCGCCGGTGTGCGCGTGGTCGTAACCGAGGAAGTTCGTCGCCGCCTTCGTCTCGATCTGCGAAAGCTCGATCACCTGCTTCTTCTGCGCCGCCCGGGCCCGGGCGCGCTGCTCGCTCATGAGAGTTTCGAAACCCGCGGTGTCCACGGTCAATCCACGCTCGCGCGCCATCAACTCGGTGAGATCGAGAGGGAAGCCCTGTTCGTCATAGAGGCGGAAAACGAAATCGCCATCCATAACGCGATCAGATGTTTTGATCTGATTTACGAGTTCCCTCGCCCCCTGAAGTGAACTTGCCTCACTCAGATCTCCCATCAATTCAATCATTGAACTAGGAGCCCACTCAAACCGCGTGTAGCCGTCGATCAGCCCCCATCCAGAAGGTTGGCCAAGTCGACGTGACGCCATATATGACTTGAACCTACCCTCAAAGTCCCCTTCGCCGTCCTCCTTCGACAAAAATTCGTCCTCTAAAATGGTGCAGCGGCCAACAGCGACATCGAATCCTTCGACATACAAATCAAACTGCTCAATCCCACGATCCAGCGTGCGATTGAACGCCTCTTCCTCGCGCTTGAGCGTTTCTTCGACGTGCTTCTGCCGGGCGCGAATTTCCGGGAAGACGTCGCCCATCGTGTGCGCGAGCACCGCGGCGAGCTTGTAGAAAAACGGCTCGTTGAGGCCGAGGGTGCGACCGTAGCGAACGGCGCGGCGGAGGATGCGGCGGAGGACGTAGTTGCGGTCCGTGTTGCCGGGCTGGATGCCGTCCGCGATGGCAAAGCTGAGCGTGCGAATGTGGTCCGCGATCACGCGGAAGGCGACGTCGATCTTTTCCTGCCCGGTGTCGCCGGTGCTGCCGGCGGCGGGCAGCGTGCCCCCGTAAGAGCGACCGCTCAGTTTTTCGATCTCGTCGAAGATTGGGCGGAAGATGTCGGTCTCGTAATTGGAAATCGTCGCGCCGAAGTCGGTGAAGCCCTTCGTGCACTGAAGGATCGAGGTCACGCGTTCGAAACCCATGCCGGTATCCACGTGCTGCGCGGGCAGCGGCGAGAAGGTGCCGTCGACGTTCGCGTTGAACTGGATGAAGACGAGGTTCCAGATCTCGATGCACTCGGAGCTGCCCTTGTTCACGAGCGCGCCCTTCGTGTCGCCGTTCTGCGTGAGGTCGACGTGCAGCTCGGAGCACGGGCCGCACGGGCCGGTGTCGCCCATCATCCAGAAGTTGTCCTTCTTGTTGCCGTTGACGATGTGGACGGCGGGGTCGAGCCCGACGGAGCGAAATTTCTCGGCCCAGTAGCCCCAGGCCTCCTCGTCGCGCTCGGCGGGATCGCCCGCGTCGGGCTGATAAATCGTCGCGTAGAGCCGCTGCGGCGGGAAGCCCCAGCGCTCGACGATCAACTCCCACGCCCAGGAGATGGCCTCGCGCTTGAAGTAGTCGCCGAAGCTCCAGTTGCCGAGCATCTCGAAGAACGTGTGGTGGTAGGTATCGAGGCCGACGTCATCGAGGTCGTTGTGCTTGCCGCCGGCGCGAATGCATTTCTGCGTATCGGCAGCGCGGCCGGGCGAGTAGGGGCAGGTGATTTCCCCGAGGAAAATCGGCACGAACTGGTTCATGCCCGCGTTCGTGAAGAGCAGGTTCGGGCTGTCGGGCATCAGCGAACTCGAGGGCACGATCGTGTGCTGCTTCTCGCGGAAGAATTCGAGGAAGGACGTGCGAATCTCGGTGCTGGTCATGGCTGGAACCGAAGACTTTGCCGCCGCGCCCCAGCGAGTGCAAGCCCGGCTCTAAGCGGCGAGCTGGCTGGCCAGAGCGTAGCCGCCAGAGAGATTCCGGGCGCGAAACCCATGCTGGGCGAGCGTGCGCGTGGCGTAATACCCGCGCTGTCCGACGCCGCAATACACGCCGAGCTCGGCGTCGCGCGGGAGCTCCCCCAATCGCGAACGCAGGGCGCCGAGCGGGATGTTCACCGCGCCCGGCAGATGACCGGCTGCGAATTCCGACGGCTCACGCACGTCGAGGAGGACGTCCACCTCGCCCAGTTCGCTCACGTGGAAGATCGGCATGTCTCCGCGCAGCACGTCGGCCGCGATCATTCCGGCAAAGTTCAACGCGTCCTTCGCTCCGCCGAATTGCGGCGCATAGGCGAGTTCGGCTTCCTCGAGATCGTAAACGGTGCCGCCCTTCTGGATGAGCATCGACAGGACATCAATGCGCTTGTCGACGCCGGCTCCGCCCATCGCCTGGGCGCCGAGCACCCGTCCGTCCGCCCGGGAAAAAAGCAGCTTCAGCGTCATGCGCTCGGCCCCGGGATAGTAGCCCGCGTGGCTGCCGGGGTGCAGATAGATTTTTTCGAAATCCGCGACGCCGGCTCGTCGGAG
>DATCRI010000022.1 GCA_036569045.1 Chthoniobacterales bacterium
AGGTTCACCGTCTCTTGGCGCGATCGGTCGGTGAATCCCGGAAGGCGAGCAGGCGCAGGCCGTTCAGACAGACCAGCACGGTGCTGCCTTCGTGCCCGACGACGCCAAGCGGCAGGGGAAGCGCAAACCCGAAGGCGGAGATGACGAGCAGCACGATCACGCCGATGGCAAAGGCCAGGTTTTGCCAGACGACGCGACGGGCCTGCCGACTGATCGCGATGGCGAAGGGAATGTGTTGGAGGTTGTCTCCCATCATCACCACGTCGGCGGTTTCCATCGCGACATCCGTGCCTGCGGCGCCCATGGCGACGCCGACGGCCGCCGTGGCCAGCGCTGGGGCGTCATTGACTCCGTCGCCCACCATTGCCACGGGTCCGCGGGTCGAAAGCTCGCGGACGATGCTCACCTTGTCGCCGGGCAGGAGCCCCGCCCGAAACTCATCCACGCCCGCCTGGCGCGCGATGGCCGCCGCGACCCGTTCGTTGTCGCCCGTGAGCATGACCACATGCTCGATGCCGAGCTCGTGGAGCTGTCGAACCGTCGTCGAAGCGCTCGGGCGCAACACGTCGGCAATCGCGATGGCGCCCCAGATGCGCCCGCCGTCGTCGTGAATCTCGCCGACAAGAATGCCGGTCTTTCCGGCGTCGTGGAGGACATCGAGACGCGCGTCGAGCTCCGCCGGACACGCGATCTGGCGGGCCGCGAAATAGCGGCGATTCCCAATGGCGATGCGCCGGTTGCCAACGGTGGCGCAGGCGCCTTTTCCAACCGTCGATTGAAAGTCCGCGCACGGCGTAAGCGGAAGCCCGCGGCGGGTGGCCTCCTTGACGATGGCGGCCGCGAGCGGGTGCTCCGACTTCGCTTCCACGGCCGCGGCGAAGCTCAGCAGCGTGGATTCCTCGAGGCCTGGCTCGTGCAGAACGATGTCCGTCACGACGGGCCGGCCTTCCGTCAGTGTGCCGGTCTTATCCAGCGCGACGATCCGGATGACGGCCATTTGCTCGAGGTGAGCCCCGCCCTTGAAAAGAACGCCGTGCCGGGCGGCGCCCCCGATCGCAGAAAGGATCGAGGCGGGCGTGCTGATGATCAGCGCGCACGGCGACGCGACGACCATCACCGTCATCGCGCGGTAGAACGTCTCGTCGAAGGGCTTTCCAAACAGCAGCGGCACCGCGATGAGCGCGAGCGTGAAGAGAACGATGCCGCTTGCGTAGAATTGCTCGGCGCGGTCGAGCGCCTGCTGGGTGGTCGCCTTTTCGCTCTGCGCCTTCTCGACCATGCGAATGAGCTTCTCGATGGCGGAATCTCTCGCGAGCCGGGTGACACGGGTCTCGAGGCCGCCGCCCTGGTTGGTGGTGCCGGCAAAGACGGGCTGCCCGGTCCGTTTCAGAACGGGGATCGATTCCCCCGTGAGCGAGGATTCGTCGATGGCGCTCTCGCCCTCGACGATGACCGCATCGAGCGGAATGTTCTCACCGGGGCGCACGAGCACGATGTCCCCGATGACGAGCCGATTGATTGGGAGGAGTTGGTGGCGGCCGTCGCGGCGGGTAAGAGCCTCGTCGGGACGCAGCTTCATCAGCGAATGGATCGCCCGCCGCGTGCGGTCGATGGCGTAGGCCTGGAGCACGTTCGAGAGCGAAAAGAGGAACAGCAGCATGGCGCCCTCGAACGGATGGTCGACGACGGCCGCGCCGAGGGCGGCGAGGACCATGAGAACGTCGACATCGATGCGTCTTTCCCGCAGCGAACGAATGCCCGCCTGCACTCCGAACGCGCCGCCGGCGGCGTAGGCGAGGACATAGAGGAAGTTCGCCCAGGGATGGGGAAAGCCGGGAGCGTGATGGCCGGCCCATCCGCCCAGCAGGAAAAGCAGCGTCAGGGCGGTGCAGAGAATCTGCAGGCGTTCGCGGGAGATTGGCGGCCTTGATTTTTGAGGAAGGCCGATCGTGGGCTCAGCAGGAATGGCAGACATTCACCTCGACCGCGTTCTGCGGTTAGAGGAACCCGCGGGCCGGGATTTTCGATCCGCCCACGACCGGACCACCAGCACCGGGCACTCGGCCTGCCGCACGACGCGTTCCGTGGTGCTCCCGATCAGCAAACGGTGGAGGCCCGTGTAACCGTGCGTCGCCATGATGATGAGATCCGCTCCCAAAGCTTTGGCGGCCTTCAGGATCTCGACGGACGGGACGCCCTCGCGAATCTCGCAGTCTGTTTTGATGCCCTCCAGTTGCTCGACCTGCAACGTGCCCAGTTCACGGGTGACGCGCTCCCTCACCGCGAAGAGCGTATCCCCCGCGTAGCTTCCCTGACGTTGGAAATAGACGTCGCCCTCGGGGAAGATGTGATGAAGGACGTGGAGCAGGCACAGCGTGGCCCCGGTGAGTCCGGCCATCGATCTCGCGTAGGCAAGGGCCGGCCGGCCAGCCTCGGAAAAATCGATGGGCACGAGAATTTTTTGGATGGCGAACGGCTTTGCGAGTGCCCTGGGACGAGGGCGGGACGCCTGTCGGCGCTCGACCGGCGAGGGACGGGAAGGTTTTTTCGTTTTCATGGATCGTCGCGGGAGGTCACGAGCCTAATCTGCCGCGGCGACCGGCCGCCCGCTCGCCTTCAATTGCGGCAATTGCACCGCGGCTTGCTCGACCGGTTTCCTGCTTTACGCAATCAGTCAGTCGCCGCATGATCAGCCTGTCTCCGCAAGCTTCCCACCGCTGGTTTTCGGAAGGTCGTGCGGTTGAAAATCCCGGCTCCCCGAACCATGACGCCTTCGGCCGAAATCGAAGATCCTCTCGAAGCTTCGCTCGCCGAGCCTTCATTGATTCCGGCTCTCAAGGAATTGCAGGACCTGAAGGACGCCCTCGACGCGCATTCGATTGTCGCCATCACGAACGCCCGCGGACGCATCACCTATGTGAACGAGAAGTTCTGCGAGATTTCGAAATTCAGCCGGGAGGAGCTGCTCGGGCAGGATCATCGCATCATCAATTCCAGCTTCCACCCGCCGTCGTTTTTCCACGAGCTGTGGACGACGATCGGGCAGGGGCGTGTGTGGAAGGGGGAGATCCGCAACCGGGCGAAGGACGGCTCGCACTACTGGGTGGCAACCACGATTTTTCCGTTCGTCGACGCTGCGGGAAAGCCCACGCAATACATCGCCATCCGCACGGACATCACCGCCCGCAAGCGCGACGAGGAGCAGCTCGCGGAACTGGCGCGAAATCTCACGGAGAAGAACAAGGAGCTCGAGGCCATCGTCTACGTGGCCTCGCACGATCTCCGCTCGCCGCTGGTGAACATCCAGGGCTTCTCCCGGGAGCTGCAGGATTCCTGCGAGCGAGCCCGCACCCTGCTGGCCCCCGGGTTGTTGCCGCGGGAAGTGCAGGACAAGCTCGAAACGATCCTCGGGGCAGAGGTCTCCGAGGCGATGGAATACATCCTCGCCGGCGTCACGAAGATCGACACGCTTCTCGCGGGTTTCCTGCGCTTTTCGCGCCTCGGCCGCGCCGCGATGAACATCGAGCCACTCGACATGAACGCCATGCTCTCCGACATCTCGCTCGCGATGGAATTCCAGCTGAAGGAAGCCGGGGCCGTGCTCGAGATCGACGACCTGCCGCCCTGCCTCGGCGATGCGGGGCAGACCAACCAGGTTTTCTCCAACCTTCTCGACAATGCGCTGAAATACCGAAGTCGCGACCGTGCCTGCGAGATCCATGTCTTCGGGCGCGTGCAGAACGGAGTCGCCACGTTTTCCATGCGGGACAACGGCATCGGAATCGCGTCTGAACATCAGGCGAAGATTTTCGAGATTTTCTACCGGCTCAATCCTACGGCTTCGCAGGGCGAGGGCCTCGGCCTCACCATCGCACAGCGCATTCTCGAGCGTCAGGACGGCCGCATCACCGTGGAATCCGAACCCGATGTCGGGAGCACGTTTGTGCTGACGATGCCCGCCGCTACCCTCGGAACGAAATGAGCAAGCCGTCGGATGTCGTCATTCTCATCACGGACGATGATCCCGGCCACGTGCGGTTGATCGAACGGAACCTGAAGCGTTCGGGGCTGCGCAATCCGGTCGAGCGGTTCGAGAATGGCCAGGAGATCCTCGATTTTCTGTTCTGTCGGGGCCGCCGCCAGCGGGCGAGGGATCTTCGCTACCTGCTCCTGCTCGACGTTCGCATGCCGCAGGTCGACGGGGTCGAGACGCTGCGACGGATCAAGTCCGATCCCGAGTTGAAGAAGCTGCCGGTGATCATGCTCACGACGACGGACGATCCGCGCGAGGTCGAGCGCTGCCACGCCCTCGGCTGCAACACCTACATCGTGAAGCCGGTGGACTCCGAAAGATTCTTCGAAACCATCAATCTGCTCGGCCAGTTCATCGCGCTCATGCAGGTGCCGGAAGTGCAGACCCGATTCCCCGAATGAAGAACGCCTCACTCTTCGTGGTGGATGACGATCCCGGCGTGCTGCGCCTCGTGAAAACGGCGCTCGAGCGGGCGGGCTTTCCGGTGGCCGCGGCGGCGTCCGGGATGGCGGCCCTCGAATGGCTGGGCGAGCACCGGGCTGACCTGCTCCTTCTCGATTTGAAACTCCTCGATCTCGAGGCCCGCGAAGTGATTGCCCGTCTGGAGGAGCAGGGGCGGCTGCCGGCTTTCATGATCATCACCGGGCAGGGTGACGAACGCGTCGCGGTGGAGATGATGCAGCGCGGCGCGATCGACTACGTCGTGAAGGACGGCGACTTTCTGGAATTTCTTCCCGCCCGGGTGACCCGTGCGCTCGAGCAGATCGAGAAGGACCGGCGACTGGAGCAACTCGAGCGCGAGGTCCTGCAAATCAGCGAGGCCGAGCAGCGGCGCATCGGCCAGGATTTGCACGACAGCATCTGCCAGCGCCTGATCGGCATCGAGCTCCAGTGCCATCGACTCGAGCAAAGGATCGGCCGCCGTTCGAAGATGTTCGCCGTTCAGATGGCCGAGATCTCCCGCCATGTCCGCGAGGTTGCCGCGCAGACGCGCTCGCTTGCGCACGGGCTTTCCCCACTCGTAATGGGCGCCGAGGGGCTGACGGATGCCCTGCGCGAGTTTGCGGAGAACACCGGCAGCATGTTCCGCGTGACCTGTCGGTTCGAGAATCCCACGCCGCTCACCCTCGAGGATTTCGGCGCGGCGACGCATCTGTATCGGATTGTCCAGGAGGCCGTGACGAATGCGATCCGGCACGGCAAGGCGACGTCGATCGAGATCCGGATCGACGAAGGTCCGGACGGAATATGCCTCCGGATTTCGGACGATGGCCGCGGCTTCGGCCAGCCGACCCCCGACAAGTTCGGGATGGGCCTCCGCATCATGCAGTATCGCGCGAACCAGATTTCGGCCGATCTGTCGGTTGCGTCGCTGTCCGTCGGCGGAGTCGTGGTCACCTGCACCATGCCGCGCAAAAGCCACGCGTCCCTTTTCTCGCCATGAACCGCCGCAACTCCGGCCCTCGGACCAAAATTCTCATCGTGGACGACCATCCGATGATCCGTGAAGGCCTCGGACAGTTGATTGCCGACGAGGCGGATCTCGAGACCTGCGGCGAGGCGTCCACCGCGGATGAAGCGCTCGAGATGGCGCTGGCCCGGCAACCCGCCCTGGTCGTGACGGACATCAGTCTTCCCGGAAAAAGCGGATTGGAACTCACGAAGGATCTGCTCGCGGCACAGCCGAAGACGCTGGTGATGGTGCTCTCGATGCACGACGAACTGGTCTATGCCGAGCGAGTGCTTCGGGCCGGAGCACGAGGTTACGTGATGAAGCAGGAAGGCGGCAAACGCATCATGGAAGCCATTCGCAGCGTGCTCGCGGGCAAGGTGGCGGTGAGTCCGAAGATGGCGGCGCGGCTTCTCGAGACATTTTCGGGTCGTCGCTCGACCGAAGGGGCGTCCTTTACCGAAAGGCTGACCGACCGCGAACTCGAGATTTTCCGGCATCTGGGACGCGGGCGGGGGACGCGGGACATCGCCACGGCGCTGCATATCAGCCCGAAGACGGTGGAGGCGCATCGAGCTAACATCAAGGCGAAGCTGAAGATCGGCACTCACGCGGAACTGATCCGGCGGGCGGTGCAGTGGACCGACCAGCACGCCGGCGCCGAGGGCTGATGCGCTGGCCTAGGGTTTTTCCCGAGTGCGTCTCGGGAATTCGCGGATTCGCGGATGGGGTGAGCCCCAATTGTCGGAAAAACTACCGCGGCGGTAGCATCCGGGCATGAATCGGAAGCGGAACCGACTCACGTGCCCGGCGATGGTCGGACGCGGCTTCGAGACGATCATTCCCTCGCCAGAATCTTTCCTGTGCGAGGCGATGAAAATCGGCGCCGTTTCCGCAGCGCCCGTTCGAGCCGTTTCCGGCAACATCCGATGAATACGGTCCTGGTTGCCACGCTGGTCGACTCCGCCATCTATCGGGACTACGCGCGCGCGTGGCGGGTCGCCACTGGCATGCCGTTGCAGTTCATCGCGGCGGAGGCCTGGAATTATGCCGCGGGTCCGGCCTCGAAACGCACGCCACTCTGCGCGCTCATCGAGAGCCACTCGTCCACGTGCGCGGTGTGGCTACAGGCCCGTGCCCGGCTCCTGCGCGAGGCCGCCGCCGGCCCGTGCACCCGCATCTGCTCCTTTGGGCTTTGCGAGACGGCAGTCCCCGTCCGGCTGGGCGAGACGACGATTGGATTTCTCCTCACTGGGCAGGTGCTGCGCGAGGCGCCCAGCGAAAAGTCGTTCCAGGAATTTCGAAGACGTGTCGGGCAGACGGCGGCCAGCATCAGCCCGGAAAGGTTGCGCGAGGCATATTTTCAAACGCCGGTCGCCGGTGCCAAGGTGCAGCGTGCCGCCCTGCATTTGCTCGTGATCTTCGCCGAGCATCTCGCGTCGCTGGCGAACCAGATCGTGCTCGATTCCACGCATGCGGAGCCGCATGTGCTCCAGCGGGTGAAGACCTACATCAACGACCATCTCGACGAGGAGGTTTCGCTCGACGAACTGGCCCGGCACATCGGGAGCAGCAAGTTCTACATCTGCAAGTTGTTCAGACGCAGTATGGGTATCACGTTCACGGAATATCGCGCGCGCCGCCGGGTGGAGCGCGCGAAGGCGCTCCTGCTGGAGCAGAATCGCCGGGTGAGCGAGGTCGCCTACGACGCGGGCTTTCAATCACTCACGCACTTCAACCGCATTTTTCGGCGGTTCGTCGGCACGTCGCCGTCCGACTTTCGCGAGCATCTGGCCCACGCCTGAGCGCTCTGCGAATTACTCGCGGCCCTCGCTTTCGAAGGTGGGTCCGTTCGAATGGATGAAGAAGCGCGGCTCCATTACCGGAGGGGCGATGTGGCCGTTCTTGGGAGCGTGATCGGCGAGCGATGGGGCGCCGGGCGTCGGAGGGGAATCTGCTCGTGGCTTGCTGCGCGCCATGTGCCAGCCCGCTCGATGAAGATAGACCGAGATCCGGCTCTCCTCGACGAGGACATATTCGGTGAGGTTGCGTTGCAGGAGCGCCGCCAGTCGGGCGTAGCGTCGGGCTTTCACCCGGTGGATGAATCTGGATATGGGGTTCATCGCTTGAATCCTCCGTGGTGTGATTGGCGGGAGGGGATGCCGCCGTGATCAGGTTTCGGTTTCCGATACGCGGGTATTCTGGCCGCCAGCTGGGGGCGCGACCGCCCCGATCTTGCCGAATGTCTCGCGTGGATTGGCTCGAGTGCCCGAGGCGTCCCGCCGGGGGGGAATCGGGATCAGGTTTTGAGCGGATAGGGCAGGGCGACCGAGTGATGCCTGCCGCGCAGCCGTGGAAGCGACTCCTCGCAGATGAGTTCGAACTCGCGGCACAGCTCGCGGATTGTCTGCGCCAGCTCTCCGCTGGAGATCGGCTTGAGGAGGAAGTCCGCCATCACGTTCGCGATCTCGTCGTCGCGGGTGACGGCGTCGGCCTCATCGGCGACGACCAGCACGGGGAACCCGGGTTCGCTCTCGGCAAGGAGTTTCAAGAGCGATGGCCCCGGCTGGTCGAAATCCAGATCGATAATGGCGAGGGCGACGTCGCGGGTGTCGCCTGCGAGAATGCGGACGGCGTCCGGATATTCGCGGATGCGGCGCAGGCCGTGGGAAGTCTCGAGAATGGCGTCCGTGGCGATCTGCTCGAGTTGGGGATCGCTGGTGGCGAGAAGAATGATGGCGCGTTGCATGGCGGGAGAGGGGATTCCAAACGCAGCCTCGCGCTGGCCGGCTTTTCTCACTCTCCGCGACTTGTCGAATGATCCGCCTGGATTGTTCTCAGGGCCGGCCGCGCTCGATTCGCCACCAGGCCGGAAGCAGGAGCCGCGTGCGAGTCTCGTGAAAACGACGGTCGATCAGCAGCGCGGCGCCGCGATCGGTCTCGGTGCGAATGAGCCGGCCAACGGCCTGGAGGACACGCTGCATCCCCGGGAAGCGATAGGCGAAATCGAAACCGGCGCCGCGCGTGGCCTCGAAATGCGCCTGGAGGGCGTCCCGCTCGAGCGAGAGCCGCGGGAGCCCGATCCCGACAATGCTCACCCCGACGATTCGCTCCCCGGGAAGATCGATGCCCTCGGAAAAAATCCCCCCCAGCACGGCGAGACCGACGGCATTGCCCGCAGCGGCGAAGTTCGCCAGGAACTCGTCGCGGCTGGCTTCGTCCATCGAGGCCGCTTGCGTGACCGTCGGCAAGCCGAGGGCGTCCAGGGCTTCGGCAAGGTCGTCGAGATACGAGAACGAGGGCGTGAAGACGAGGTGGTTGCCGGGATGGGCGCGAACGTGGGCCGCGACATCGCGGGCGACGGCGACGAGCGAGGCGGCGCGGCCCCTGAAGGTCACGTCGTGACCGAGGATCGTAACGGGCATCTGCGCGGGGTCGAACGGCGAGGGGAGCGCGAGCGTCGGGTCCTCGTCGCGACCGCCAAGAAGCTGATGGAAGTAATCGGTCGGGGAAAGCGTCGCCGAGAAAAAGATCGCGGCCCGCAGCTCGTCGAGGGTTTTGCGCAGATGCGCCGATGCATCGACGCAGAAGAGCGTGACCTCCCGTCGGCGGGGATCGAGCAGCGTGCGAAAATTTTCGTCGAAGAGGTCCGCCGCGCGCAGGAAAGCCAGCATCGCAAACCACGGCTCGAGCCATGTGCTGAGATCGGTGCCGGCATCCTGCTCGGCGAGAAAATCCTCGATCGCGCCGACGCCCGCCCGGAGCGTCTCGATGAGCGCTGTGGGATGCCCGGTCGTGGCGATCGCGCCGTCGTGGTAATCGCGCGCGGGAAGGGCGGACGCCGGGGCGCTGGCGAGAAGGGTGTCGATGGCTCGGGCGGCGGCGACGAAGGCGCTGCGGGCTCGGCGACTGCCGCTGCCCTTGATCGGGGCGCGGGGTGCCTCGAACATCTCCGCCGCGATCGTCGCGGAATACATTTCGCGGCTGCGATCGACGAGATTGTGCGCCTCGTCCACGAGGACGACGTGGCTCGTTCCGCCCTCGGCAAAATGCCGCTGCAGCCGGGCGGTGGGATCGAACACGTAGTTGAAATCGCCGATGATCACGTCGGTCCAGTTCGAAGCGTCGAGGGAGAGTTCGAACGGGCAGACCGTGTGCTTGCGGGCGATTTCCTCGATGCCCGGGCGATCGATCCGGCCCCGCTCGAGCAATTCGCGAAGCGCGGGCTTGTAGCGGTCGAAATACCCCGCCGCGTAAGGGCAGGTGCGCAGATCGCAGCCCGACGGGGACTCGCTGAAGCAGATCTTGCGTTTCGCGGTGAGGCTGATGCTGCGCAGTCGGGCGCCGGCCGCCCGCAGGTGATCGAGCGCTTCCTCCGCCGCGTGACGGCCGGGCGTCCTGGCGGTGACGTAGAAAATCTTGCCGTCGTGGAGCGGCAGGGCTTTCGCCGCGGGGAAAAGCGTGGCGAGCGTCTTCCCTGTGCCGGTCGGCGCCTCCGCGAACAGCCGGCCGCCGTCGCGAATGGTGCGATAAACCGCGGCCGAGAAACTGCGCTGGCCGGGACGAAAGCCGCCGAGCGGGAAGGCCATTGCGGTGACGCTTTCGTCGCGGGCCCTGCGCCAGGCGGCCTGCGGGATCAGCCAGTCGAACCACAGATCGAGCGTCACCGCGAGATACGTGGCGAGCGCATCGGCCGTCTCGACCTCGTGGAACGGCGTCTCGGCATCGGTGTCGAGATCGAGGTAGGTGAGCTGCGTCTCCACCTGCGGCCAGGCATTCGCCTCGGCGAGCAGTGCGGCGTAGATGCGGAGTTGCGCACGGTGGAGGGGATCGGGAACGCCGGGCCATGCTCCCTCGACGGTCTTGATCTCTTCCACGCGAGGCGGCGTTGCCGTCTCCCACACGCCGTCGACGCGGCCGACGAGGCGCAGCGTTACGCCGGCGCGTTCGAACGTCTTCTCGATCGCGAGCTCGGCGCGGTAGTCGTCCCCGCGGGATCGCTGCACGCGGCGGTGTCCCTTCGTGCCTTCGACGGCGCGATTCGCAGCGAGGAATTTCCCGTCACCGCCGAGGCCGCCCGTGCGATACGCGAAATCCACGAACTCCCGCACCGGGATGCTGAAGGTCGAATCGGCCATGCGGAAGAAAGGGTCGGAAGAGGCGATTCCCGACGCGGCGAGGGCCACTTCCCGAGCGGGAGAGGTTGGCTACCCGACATGGATTCGAACCATGAATAAAAGCTCCAAAGGCTTCTGTGTTACCGTTACACCATCGGGTAAGTGCGAAAACTTCTACGCGAACTCCCTTCTCACCGCAACGCCCAAAACCGCCGCCGTAACTGATGTCCAAAAAACTGCGCAACCGCTTTATCGCGCTCTTCTGCCTGCTCGCCTTCGTCGGAGCGGGCTTTCTCTTTTACACGAACTGGGTCGTCCAGCGGCCGTTCGCGATCATCCTTTTCATCGGTGACGGACTCACCACCGGCATGCTCGCACCGGCCCGGATTTACAACGATGGCGCGCAGAGCCGCCTCGAACTCGAGCGCCTGCCGCACCTCGCGCTTCTGACGACCTACGCGAACGATTTTGCCGTTCCCGATGCCGCCGCCGCCGCCAGCGCCCTGGCCACCGGCCGCAAGGTGAACAATCGCGTGCTCTCGCTCGACGCGGCGGGCAAGCCGCTCACGTCCATCGTCGATCTCGCGCAGAAAAGCGGGCGTTCCATTGGCCTCGTCTCGAACGCCTCGCTCACCGATGCCACGCTCGCGGCCTTCTACGCGAAGACCGCCGACCCGCTCGATCATCAGTCCATCGCCGACCAGCTCGCCGCCGCGGATTTCGATCTGCTGCTCGGCGGCGGCTCCGACGATTTTCTTCCCGAGTCCAAGGAAGGCCGCCGCACCGATGGCCGCGATGTGATGCTCGCGTTTCGCAAGCGTGGCTACGACATCGTGACCAATCGCACCGAGCTGCTCGAGATTCCCGCCTGGCGCGCGCCGCGCGTGTTCGGCGTCTTCCAGCACGGCAACCTCGAGTTCGCCGACGTTTCCGACCGCGATGGCTCGCAGCCCTCGCTCGCCGACCTCGTGCGGCAGGCGATCTCGCGTCTGCAATACAATCCCAAGGGCTACCTTCTGGTCGTCGACGCCGGACTGATCGCCAAGGCCGCCCACAGCAACGAAGGCGAACGCATGATGCGCGAGATCGTCGAGCTCGATCGGGCGGTCGGGGCCGCCCTCCAATACGCGGGAGACAAGGCGCTCATCATCGTCACCGGCAAGCAATCCGTCGGCGGCTTCCGCATGAACGGCTACCCCTTCAAGAACGATCGCGGGATGTCCGTGATCGGCATCAATCCCCAGACGCTTCCGTTCATCACGTGGTCCACCGGCCCCGGCGGCGCCGTGCCGAAAGACGCCGCCTCGCCCGATCAGCCTGAAAAGCCCGCCGAGCCCTCGGCCGTGCGGACCTCCGCCGCCATCGGCGTCGCCGAGGACGTCATCGCCATCAGCACCGGGCCGGGATCCGAGAAACTTCAGGGCTTCAAGGACAACACCGACGTCTTCCGGACGATCTCGGACAACCTCTAGCGCCGGACGACGGCCTCGATCTGGCCGTGCGGCTCGTCCTGCGGTGTGAACGTGATGTTCGGATTCTCCATGCCAAAGGAGGAGAGATTCGCCGTGAAGTAGTGCTTGTTCGGCATCCTGATCGAGATCTCGTCGATCTCCGGCGCGGCGGCGAGAGCGGCCTCACCCATCTCGAAAAGGGTGCGCTGGACGGATGGGCTGAAATTTCTGGCGAAGATTTCGAGCAGCGCGGTGAGCACTCGCGCGTTGGCCGCGGAGAAGTCGCCGGCCTCGGCGCCAAATTTCCAGCTCGTCTCGATGACCGTCGAAAGGATGCGGTCGGTCGCGTCCTGCAGAGTGGTGAATTCCGTATGGTCGAAGTTCACGAAGGCGGAGTTCGTGGAATTCAGCACGAGCAGGCCGCGGATGCCGGATTCCAGCTCCTGGCTGACGCGGGAGATCGTGAGGCGGGTGAAGGGCTCACCGAGCGGAGAGGCGTGGAAGGAATGCGGTGCGGGCCGGCCGGCAATCGTCATGCGCTCCCAGCGGCGTTCGCGGAGTTCGATATGCACGACGTCCACATGAGCGTGGCGGGCGAGAAAATGGCGGCCGAGGACGAGGGCGAAATCCTCGATGCCGGGGCCGAGGTGCTGGTGGGCGAGAGCGATGATCGTATTTTTGACCGTGTCGGTGGCGACGATCTGCGTGTTGTCTTCGCTGAGGAAGGAGCGCTCGAAAGCGCCCTCGAGCAGGGCGTCGGCGGAAATTTCCACGACGGATTGCCGGCCGTTTTCCTCGACGCTCTTGCGCAGCACGCGAACCTTCTGCTTGCCGTATCGGTTGGTTCCCAGGGTAGCCATGGCGGTTTCTTGACAACAAAGCGCGTCACACGCGATCAAAAGATTGGCGATGGCGCGGGCGGGCGGTAGAAGTTTCTCCCCGATGAAGGATTCAAGCCAATGACGGTGGCGGAGTTGAATGAGGCATCGGAAGACGATTTTTGCGCCGCCCTCGACGGCATCTGGGAGCATTCTCCCTGGATCGTGAAAGCGGCGGCCGCGGCGCGGCCTTTTGCGGATGTGGAGTCCCTCGACGCGGCCATGTGGGCTGCGGTCGAAGCCGCGGGGCGGGACGACCAGCTGGCGCTCCTGCGGGCGCATCCGGACCTTGCGGGAAAACTGGTGCTGGCTGGCGGGCTCACCCGCGAATCGGCCAGCGAGCAGGCTTCCGCCGGGCTGGATCGGCTCACCAAAAGCGAGTTCAAGGCGTTCAATGCCTGGAACGAACGCTACCGGCAGCGCTTTGGCTTCCCCTTCATCCTGTGCGTGCGTGGGAACAACAAAAATGCCATTCGCGCAGCTTTCCGCCAGCGTTTGAGTCAACCGCTCGCCGTGGAATTCGCCACGGCCCTCGCGGAAGTGCGGAAGATCGCTGATCTGCGCCTGCGTGATCGGATTACGGCATGAGTGCAAGGCTGAGCACTCACGTCCTCGATCTCGTGCGCGGCGGTCCGGCACCGGGCATGCGCATCGACCTGGTCGACGACACCGGTGCGATCGTCAAAACGGCGATGACGAACGCGGATGGCCGCACGGAGGCGCCGATGCTGGGACCGGACGAAATGCGGGAGGGAGTCTTCGAGCTGCGTTTTCATGTCGCCGCGTATTTCGGGGTCGCCGAGGGCTTTCTCGAGATCGTGCCGGTGCGTTTTCGCATTACGGACGCGGCGCAGTCCTACCATGTCCCGCTGCTCTGCACGCCGTGGAGTTACAGCACGTATCGCGGAAGTTGATGAGCGATCCGCGTATCGACGCCTGGCTCGACGAACTGGCCACGATCACCGACGAACCGCCCGGGCTCACCCGCACGTTCCTGTCTCCGGCGCTCGAGCGCGCAAAGGACGTCCTCGCCGGCTGGATGACGGCCGCCGGCCTCACGGTTCACGAGGATGAGGCGGGGAACCTGATCGGACGCTACGACTGCGGCGATCCTGCCGCGGGCACGCTGGTCTGCGGATCGCACCTCGATAGCGTCCGCAATGCGGGGCGCTTCGACGGACCGATGGGCGTGGTCGTGGGCCTCCTCGCGGTGGAGCGCGCCGTGGCCGCCGGGCCGCGCGTGCATCTCGAGGTGGCGGCCTTCTCCGACGAGGAGGGTGTGCGCTTCCAGACGACCTATCTCGGCAGCCGAGCCTACACCGGTCGCCTCGGCGCAATGGAGCGCGGCTGCGCGGATCGGAACGGCATCACCGTCGCCGAGGCGATGGCGGCGCACGTTCCGCGTTTTCCGGCTCCGCCGCCCCGCCGGTTGCTCGGTTACGTCGAAGCGCACATCGAGCAGGGGCCGGTGCTCGAGGCGGAGAATCTCGCGCTTGGGGTGGTCACGGCGATTGCCGGCCAGACGCGCGCGCGGGTCACGCTCACCGGTCGCGCGGGTCACGCGGGCACCACGCCGATGACTCTGCGCCGCGATGCGCTCGCCGGGGCGGCGGAATGCGTGCTGCTCATCGAGGAGATGGGGCGAGCCGCCGGCGGACTGGTGGCCACGGTCGGGCAGTTGGAAATCCCGGCCGCGGCGAGCAACGTGATCCCGGGCGAGGTGTGGTTCACGATCGACATTCGCGACGCGGACGATGCGACGCGGCAGCGCTTTTCCCGGGAGCTGTTTGCGGAGATCGAGACGCGGATGGCGCGGCGCGACCTCGCGGTGCGCATCGAGATTCCGCTCGAGGCGCCGGCGGCAAGATGTTCTCCGCGACTCTGCGAGGCGCTCGCGAAGATCGTGGAGCGGCATCAGCCGCGCTGCCCGCGGTTGGTCAGCGGCGCCGGTCACGATGCGGTTGCTCTGGCCGAGGTGACGGAGGCTGCGATGCTTTTCGTGCGCTGTCGCGGGGGCCTCAGCCATCATCCGGATGAATTCGCCGCGACGGCGGACATCGCGTTGGCCGTGGACGTGCTTTCCGAGTTCCTGAGAAATTTTTCGGCATGATGGATCTGGTCATTCGCAATGGAAGTGTGCTCACCGACGGAGCTTTCGCTGCGGTCGACGTGGGCGTTGAGAACGGCGTCATTTGCGAGATCGCGCCCTCGATTTCTTCCGGGGGGCGCGAGGAGATCGACGCCGGCGGCCGGCTGGTGCTGCCAGGCGTCGTGGATGCCCACGTGCATTTCAACGAGCCGGGCCGCACCGAGTGGGAGGGATTTGCGACCGGCTCACGCTCGCTCGCGGCGGGTGGGGGAACGGCGTTCGTCGACATGCCGCTCAACGCCGCGCCGCCGACGATCGACCGCGAGTCGTTCGAACTGAAGCGGGCTGCCGGCGAGGCGTCGTCCGTGCTGGATTTCGCGCTGTGGGGCGGATTGATCCCGGAAAACCTCGATCGACTCGAGGAACTTGCGGCCTGTGGCGTCGTGGGCTTCAAGGCCTTCATGATCGACAGCGGCATTGCGGATTTTCCGGGTGTGGATGCCGGCGTTCTGCGCGAGGGAATGAAGGTGGCGGCGAAGCTCGGGCTGCCCGTTGCCGTGCATGCCGAGGACTCGGCAATCGTTGCGCAGATGACCGCGGAAGTGATGGCGGCCGGCCGTCGGGATGTGAGGGCCTTTCTCGATTCGCGCCCGGTGGCCTCGGAGGTCGAGGCGGTGCGCGTGGCCCTCGATCTCGCGGGCGAGACCGGCTGTGCGCTGCATGTGGTCCATTTGAGTTCGTCACCGGCGGTGGCTCTCGTCGCCGAGGCGCGCGCCGCGGGACGCGATGTCACCTGCGAAGTATGCCCGCACCATCTGCTGCTCGACGAGCGGGCGATGTTCCTTCACGGCGCCATTGCGAAGTGCGCGCCGCCTCTGCGCGACGGAGCGACGCGCGAGGGCCTGTGGCAGGACGTGCGGGCTGGACGCGTAGATTGCATCGGCTCCGACCATTCGCCCGCGCCACCCGACATGAAACAGGGCGACGACATGTTCGCCGTCTGGGGCGGCATCATGGGGTGCCAGCACGGGTTTCTTCTGCTGCTCGATCAATGCGGCGCCGATCTGGCGACCGTGTGGGACCTCGTTTCGGCCCGGCCGGCGACGCGCTTTGGACTTGGCGACCGAAAAGGACGCATCGCCATCGGTTGTGACGCGGACGTGATTCTTGTCGAGCGGACGGAGCCGCGGCGGATCACCACCGAAGACCTGCTCTACCGCCACCGCACTTCGCCCTATGTCGGCCTTGAAATTGCCAGCCGCGTGGCGCGATCCTTGCTGCGAGGAAGGGACGTTTCCCCCGGCGGCCAGAGCCTGCCCCCTGGCGGCGGACGTTTTTTACCTCGAATTCTATGATGGCTTTTGGCGAGACCCGCACCCGGATTGGTAGCAGACATGCCCTGATCGCACCCGACGGGCTGGTGCCGAGCACGCTGCCGGGGGTTTCCGGTGCCGTGGCGAACGTGATCATTTCTCCGGCAATGGGGGCGAACCTCACCCAGTTGCTGCTGACGTTTTCGCCGGGCGGCCGGGCGGAATTTGCCGAGGCCGGGATCGAGACGTGTCTCTACGTGATGAGCGGAAAATGCACCGCCAGCGCCGGCGGGACCTCCCAGGTGCTCACGGAAGGCGGCTACGTCTTCGTCCCGGCGGGCACTCCGCTGGTTCTCGCGAAGCCCGGCAAAGGCACGCGGGTGACCGTTTTTCAAAAGCGCTTTGTTCCGCTCGCGGGCGTGGCCGCGCCGGAGGTCTGCTTTGGAAATGCCGCGGAAGTCGAGGGACTGCCGTTCCTTGGCGACCCCGATGCCCGATTGAAAACCCTGCTGCCGGATGGGCCGGCCTTCGACATGGCGGTGAATCTTTTCACTTACCAGCCCGGCGCGCGGTTGCCATTCGTCGAGACGCACATCATGGAGCACGGCCTCATCATGCTCACGGGCGAGGGGGTTTACCGGCTCGAGGATGCCTGGTATCCGGTGGCCGCCGGCGACGCCATCTGGATGGCGCCCTATTGCCCGCAATGGTTCGTCGCGATGGGCAAATCACCCGCAAGCTACCTCTACTACAAGGACGTCAATCGCTCCCCGATGCCATGAGCGTCGCTGCCGACGTGCTCCAGGGCGAGATCGACGCGCTCGCCGCCATCACCTCCGATCCGCCGCCCGCGGTCACCCGCGTGCTCTTTTCGCCGGAGGACCTCGCGGCCCGCGCGTGGCTGCGGGAGAAGCTCATCGCCGCCGGCCTCACGATTCACGAGGACGCGGTCGGCAACATCTTCGCGCGCTGGATCGGCACCGAACCGGAGTTGCCCTCCGTGGCCACGGGCTCGCACACGGACGCGATTCCCAATGCCGGGCGATTCGACGGCGTCGTCGGCGTGCTCGGGGCGCTGGAGGCGGTGCGCACGCTTCAGCGCGAAGGATTTCAGCCCCGGCGCTCGATCGAGATCGTGATGTTCACGGCGGAGGAGCCCACGCGTTTTGCTCTCGGTTGCCTCGGCAGTCGCTTGCTCGCCGGCGCCCTCGACGCGGAGACCGTCGCCACGCTTCGCGATCCCGAGGGGCGATCGCTGGAGGACCTCCGACTCGCCGCCGGATGCTCGGGCGCGCTCGAATCCGTGCGGCTCGCGCCTGGACATTTCCATGCGTTTCTGGAGCTGCACATCGAGCAGGGGCCGCTGCTCGAGCGCGAGGGATTTGATATCGGCGCCGTGGAGAAGATCGCCGCGCCGGCCGCGTTCCGCGTGCACATCGAGGGCGAGGGCGGTCATGCCGGGGCGGTGCTCATGCCCGGCCGCCGCGACGCCTCGCTGGCCGCGGCGGAACTCGCGCTCGCCGTCGAGAAGGCCGCGCTGGAGTCGGGAAGCGCGGACACCGTGGGCACGACGGGCGTCTTTCGCATCGAGCCAGGCGCGATCAACAGCGTGCCGGCGCGGGCGATGCTCGAGATCGATTTGCGCGACACCGGCCTCGCCACGCGCGACCGCGCCGAGACGGCCATCCGGGCCGCCGCGGAGGCCATCGCCGCCCGGCGCCGGGTGGCGATCAGGATCGACGTCATCAATTCCGACGCGCCCGCGACCTGCGATCCCGGGCTTGTCGCCACGGTCGCCGCGGCGGCGGATGCCCGCAGCTATAGCGTTTCCCGGATGATCAGCCGGGCGTATCACGATTCGCTTTTCATGGCCCGCATCTGTCCGACGGTCATGATCTTCATCCCGTGCCGGAACGGATGGAGCCACCGCCCGGACGAATTCTCGAGCACGGAGGCCACCGCGAAGGGCGTGCGCGTGCTCGCCGATTCCCTGCGAACGATCGCCGCGTAATTTGAGCTGCTGGTTTCGAACCGTCGTATGAGTGCCTCCCGTAGTTCGCGCGTTGTCCGTTCGGATCATTTTGCTGTCACGGTGAATGGCGTTCGTCGCGAGGTGCGGGGGCTGTCTTCGCAAACGACGTTGCTCGACTGGCTCCGCGAATCCGGCCTCACCGGCACGAAGGAAGGCTGCGCCGAGGGAGATTGTGGCGCGTGCACCGTTGCGCTCGTCGACCGGGACGCCGCGGGCCGACCGACCTACCGGGCGGTGAACAGCTGCATCGCGCTACTCCCGATGTTTGCCGATCGCGAGGTCGTCACGGTCGAGGGCCTCGCGAAAGCGGGCGAACTCCATCCCGCGCAGGCCTGCATGGTGCGCAACTTCGGCTCGCAATGCGGCTACTGCACGCCGGGCTTCGTCATGTCGATGTTCGAGGGCGCCTACCGTCCCGGAATGGACAATCCAGCCGCCGTTGCGGATCAACTCTGCGGCAACCTCTGCCGCTGCACCGGTTATCGACCGATCCGCGATGCCGCCCGCGAGCTTTACGCAAACCCCTGCGACGATGCCTTTGCCGCCCGCCTGCGGAAGCCCGTGCCGCCGCCCTCGGAGCTTGGTTACGAGACGAAGGCCGGCGCCTTTCTGCGACCGACCACGCTCCCGGAACTGCTCGCGTTGCGGGCCGCCCATCCGGAGGCCGTGCTTGTCGCCGGGGCCACCGAGATCGGCGTCGAGATCAACAAGCGCGCCCGACAGATTCCCCTCCTGATTTCTCTCGAAGCCATCGAGGCCCTCCGCGAATGCCAGGCCGACGAGGCGCAGTGGGAACTCGGCGCTGCCGCGACGCTTACACAGATCGAGGAGGCGCTGGCCGGCGAATATCCCTCGCTCACGGAGATGTTTCCCGTCTTCGCATCGCGCCAGATTCGGAATCGCGCCACTCTCGGCGGCAATCTCGTGACCGCTTCGCCGATCGGTGACAGCGCGCCGGTGCTGCTCTCGCTCGGTGCTTCCGTTCGGCTCGTTTCCGCTCGCGGGGAACGCGTGGTCCCGCTCGCCGCGTTCTTCACCGGCTATCGCAAAACCATGCTCGCGCCCGACGAAGTGATGGCGTCGGTCCTGATCCCGCGGGGCCTGCCCGCGGGCGTGAATTCCCGCCGGGCCCGTTTCCTGAAGGTCTCCAGGCGCGTCGAGATGGACATCAGCATTGCGGCCGCGGCGTTTTGCATCGATTTCGACGAAGCCGGGACCATTCGGGGGGGGCGTCTCGCGTTTGGCGGCGTGGCTGCCAGTCCCGCGCTCGCGTCTCAGGCGGGCGACGCGTTGATCGGCCGCAAACTCGATGACGCAACCGTTGAAGCCGTCGCCGACATTCTCGCGAAAACCTTTTCCCCGATCACCGATGCCCGCGGCACCGCGGAGTTTCGCGCGGATCTCGTCGTCGGTCTCTGGCGGAAATTCGCTTCGAACGAACCCTCGGAAGAACTGCCCGCGGTAGAGGCCGGGGCACGCTGGGACAACGACGATCGCTCGCGTGGCCTCACGCACGAGAGCGCCGTCGGCCACGTCACCGGTGCCGCGCAATACGTCGAGGACATCGCGCTGCGTCGCGGGGGAATGCTCACGCTCTGGCCGGTGTGCGCGCCCTTCGCTCACGCGCGCATTCGCCGAATCGATACCTCTGCGGCCGAGGCCATGCCCGGCGTCTCTGCGGTGCTCACCGCGGCCGACGTTCCGGGCGTTAACGATGTCGGCTGCTCTCGCCCGGACGAAATCCTCCTCGCGGATCAGACCGTGGAATTCCACGGCCACATGGTCGCGTGCGTCGTCGGAGAATCCGAGATCGCCTGCCGTGCCGCCGCGCAGGCCATCGTCGTCGACTACGAGCCGCTTGCCCCGGTGCTCACGATTGCCGCCGCGATCGCGGCGGAGAGCTACCACACGGAGGCGAACTTCATCCGGCGCGGCGACGCCGTTACCGCGTTGGCGGCGGCTCCGCGGAAGATCACCGGCGAGTTCGATCTCGGCGGGCAGGAGCATTTCTACCTCGAGTCGCACGCCGCCTGGGCCGAGGTGCTTCCGGACGACGGTGTGTTCGTCAGCAGTTCCACCCAGCATCCGACCGAGATCCAGATCATCGTCGCGCGGGTACTCGGCCTGCAGCGCAATGAAGTCGTCGTCGAAGCGCCGCGCATGGGCGGGGGATTCGGCGGCAAGGAAACGCAGGGGAACACGTGGGCCGCGCTGGCCGCAATCGCTTCGTGGAAGACGGGCCGTCCGGTTCGCGTGCAGCTCGATCGCGATCTCGACATGCAGCTCACGGGCAAGCGGCACCCGTTTCACGCGAAGTTCGAGATCGGCTTCGACGCCGAGGGCCACGTGCTTGCTGCGAAGGTCGAGCTGGTCTCGAACGGCGGCTGGTCGCTCGACCTTTCCATGCCGATCACCGATCGCGCGCTCTTCCATCTCGATAACGCCTACTATCTCCCGGCGGTGGAGTTCTCCGGCCGCGTCGCGAAGACCAATCTCGTCTCGAACACCGCCTTTCGCGGCTTCGGCGGGCCGCAGGGCATGCTGATCATCGAGGAGATCCTCGACCGCGTCGCCCGGTCGCTCGGCCTCCGCCCGGAGGTCGTGCGCGATCGCAATCTCTACCGGGGAACTGGGGAAACGAACACGACGCACTACGGCCAGGAAATCGCCGACAATCGCATTCGCACGATCTGGGACGGCGTGCTCGCGGATTCCGATTACGAGCGCCGGCGCGCGGAGGTCGATGCCTGGAATGTGGCGCACCCGATGCGCAAGCGCGGGCTTGCCATCACGCCCGTCAAGTTCGGCATTTCCTTCACCTACACGCCCTACAACCAGGCCGGGGCGCTCCTGCTTGCCTACGTCGACGGCAGCGTGCAGGTGAACCACGGCGGCACCGAGATGGGGCAGGGGCTCCACACCAAGATCCTCGGCATCGCCATGCGCGAGCTCGGCCTGCCCGCCAGCCGGCTGCGGCTGATGCCCACGCGCACCGACAAGATTCCCAACACGTCGGCGACCGCCGCGTCGAGCGGAGCGGACCTCAACGGCGCGGCCGTGCGCAACGCCTGTCGCGAGTTGAAGGCGCGCCTGCGCCCGCTCGCCGCCGAGATGCTCGATGCGCCCACCGATGCGGAAATGATCCTCGCCGACGGCAACGTGAGTTTTTCGCACGATCCGGCGCACACGATCCCGTTCGCCGAGCTTTGCGACACCGCCCACCGCATGCGCGTGTCGCTCTCGGCCACGGGATTCTACAAGACGCCCGAGATTCACTGGGACCGCGCCGCCGGCAAGGGACATCCGTTCTACTACTACGGCTGCGGAGCAGCGGTCAGCGAAGTGGAGGTCGATGGCTGGACCGGCGGCCATCGCGTG
The DNA here is from genome assembly GCA_036569045.1 of Chthoniobacterales bacterium. Classification (NCBI taxonomy): domain Bacteria; kingdom Pseudomonadati; phylum Verrucomicrobiota; class Spartobacteria; order Chthoniobacterales; species Chthoniobacterales bacterium. Next base: position 21,742 of record DATCRI010000022.1, read on the forward strand.
CGCCGGGTGGATATCCTTCACGACGTCGGCGAATCGCTGAATCCGAGCGTCGATCGCGGCCAGATCGAGGGCAGCTTCGTGCAGGGCATGGGCTGGCTGACGCGCGAGGAGTTGCTCTGGAATGCCGAGGGACGACTGCTCACGCACAGCGCCAGCACCTACGCGATTCCCGCCTACAGCGATGCGCCGGCCGACTTCCGCGTGCGTCTGCTGCCGAATGCCGCGCAGGAGGGCGTCGTCCATGGCAGCAAGGCCGTCGGCGAGCCACCGCTCATGCTTGCGATCTCGGTGCGCGAGGCGATTCGCGATGCGGTGGCCGCCTTCGGAACGCCCGGCGGCCCGGTCGAACTGGCCTCGCCCGCGACCGGCGAGGCGATCCATTTCGCGATCCGGCGACGCTTGCCGCCGCGCTGAACGGAGGACAAAGTTGCGCCCATGGAAACCGCAGACCGGCGCGTGATTTCAGGTCAACTCGTGGACCTGCATCGGCGCACCATTTTCCCCGCCGAGATCGAGATTGCCGCCGGTCGCATTGCCGACATCCGCGAGGTTGCCGAGGCGCCGAGGCGGTATCTCCTGCCGGGCTTCGTCGACGCGCATGTGCACATCGAGAGCTCCATGCTGCCGCCCGCGGAGTTCGCACGCCTCGCGGTGGTGCACGGCACGGTCGCAACGGTGAGCGACCCGCATGAGATCGCGAACGTGCTCGGCGTGGCCGGCATCGACTTCATGCTCGCGAACGCGGCGGAATCGCCGTTCAAGTTCTGCTTCGGCGCGCCGCCGTGCGTGCCGGCGACGACGTTCGAGACCGCGGGCGCCACGCTCGGTCTCTCGGAGGTCACGGAACTGCTCGCGCGACCGGGCATCGGCTACCTGAGCGAGGTCATGAACTGGCCCGGCGTGCTGGGTGGCGATCCGGAGTTGCTCGGCAAGATCGCCGCGGCGAAAGCGGTCGGGAAGCCCGTGGACGGCCATGCACCCGGCCTGCGCGGGGAGGATGCCGCGCGTTACGCGGCCGCCGGCATCGAGACCGACCACGAGTGCTACAGCCTGCCCGAGGCGCTGGATAAGATCGCCGCTGGCATGTGGATTTCCATTCGGGAAGGCTCCGCCGCCCGCAACTTCGCCGCGCTGGAGCCTCTGCTGCGCACTCATCCCGCGCACTGCATGCTCTGCACGGACGACCTCCATCCAAACGCGCTCGTGCGCGGGCATCTCGATCGCATCGTGGCCCGCGCCGTGGCCGGCGGGGCGGACGTCTTCGACGTGCTGCGCTGCGCGTGCGTGCATCCCGTTTTGCATTACCGGCTGCCGGTGGGCTTGCTGCGAGCCGGCGATCCCGCCGACTTCATCGTGGTCGAGGATCTCACCGACTTCCGCGTCACGGAGACCTGGCTCGACGGCGTTTGCGTCGCGTCGGGCGGCGCTTCGCATCTGGCCACGATACCGGTCGAGGCCGTGAACCGCTTCGTGGCCACGCCGGTTGTCGCAGAGGACTTCGCGCGAGCGGAGTCGGGACTGGTGAATGTGATCGTCGCGCAGGATGGCGAGCTCATCACGGGACATGACGTGGCGGCGGTCGATGCGCCCGATGTGCTCAAGATCGCCGTCGTGAATCGCTACGCCGCGGCTCCACCCGCCGTGGGCTACATTCGCGGATTCGGCCTCACGCGTGGCGCCATTGCCTCCTCCGTGGCGCACGATTCCCACAATATCGTCGCGGTCGGCGCGTCCGACGCCGCGCTTGCCGCGGCGGTGAATGCCGTGATCGCGGCCAGGGGCGGCGTGGCCGCGACGGACGGCGAGGGGACGAGTCGCGTCCTGCCGCTCGAGATCGCCGGCCTCATGTCCACTCTGCCGGGCGAGGAGGTGGCAGCCCGTTACGAGGAAGTCGCCGCCTTCGCGCGGGAGCTGGGCTCCTCGCTCCGTGATCCGTTCATGACGCTGTCCTTCATGGCGCTGCTCGTCATTCCGGATCTGAAAATGAGCGATCTCGGCCTGTTTTCCGGCCGGAAGTTCGAGTTTGTCGACGTCGCCACGTCTGCATGACCACTCCCGAGCCACTGGCCGACTACAACCGGAAGTTCTACGACCAGTTGTGGGATCATGCGCACGTGATCGATGCGTCGCATTTCAACACGTGGCCGCTCGTCCAGCGGCTGCTTCCGGAATGCCCGGTCCGGCTCGAGATCGGCCCCGGCCTCCGACCCCGGCTCCCGCTCGAGGGCACGGAATTCGTCGACCTCAGCGAGGCGGCGGTGCGTAAACTTCGCGCTGCGGGCGGCCGCGCTGTCGTCGGATCCGCCACGGCTCTGCCCGCGGCGGACGCGACTTACGATCTCGTCTGCGCGCTCGACATCATCGAGCACGTCGCCGATCCCGCCGTGGCGCTGCGCGAGATCACGCGGGTGATCCGGCCGGGCGGGCGTCTCTTGCTCTCGGTGCCGCTGCATCCGGGCCGCTGGACGAGTTTCGATCGCACCGTTGGCCATTCCCGCCGATTCGAACCCGCCGAACTCGTGGACCTCCTCTCCGCGCATGCGGTGACGATCGAATCCAGCGCCGTCTACGGGATGCAGCCGCAGTCGTCGTTGCTGCTCGATTTTGCCATGGGCTGCCTCGACCGGCACCGGCGGCTCTCCATGTGGTTCTACTCGCACCTGTTCATGCCTTGGGCCCTTCGGTGGCAATCCGACCTGGAATTCGCGCTCGATTTCTCCGAAACGGCGACCGCCGACGAGGTGTTGATCGTGGGGCGAAAATCGCCCGCCGAGGTCCTGAAATAGCGGCTCGAGGCACGTCGTCTTGCGGCCCCCGCGGGGGCGTCTATAGTCCTCCGCTGTGGCCCACGCTCCCTTCGTTCACCTCCATCTGCATACGGAATATTCGCTCCTCGACGGGGCCATTCGCACGAAGGACCTGATGAAGCGGGCCAGGGAATACGGCATGCCCGCGGTGGCCATGACCGACCACGGCAACCTCTTCGGAGCGGTCGAATTTTATCAGGCGGCGGAAAAGCAGGGCGTGAAGCCGATCATCGGCTGCGAGGTCTACGTCGCGCCGGGTTCCATGCATGAGCGGAAGGCGTCCTCCGCGAAGGAAGCCTCCTACCATTTCACGCTGCTGGCCGAGAACGACGAGGGCTATCGCAACCTCGTGAAACTCGTCTCCGCGGCGCATCTCGAGGGATTCTACTACAAGCCGCGCGTCGACAAGGAGCTCCTGGCAAAGCATTCCGCGGGCCTCATCGCGCTCTCGGGCTGCCTCAAGGGCGAGGCCAACCAATGGCTCATCCAGGGGCAGCCGCAGAAGGCGCGCGAGACCATCGCCGGCTACCGCGACATCTTCGGCGCGGAGAATTTCTTCGTCGAGTTGCACGATCACGGCATCGACGCGCAGCTCCGCTGCAACCCCGAGCTGGTGAAGTTTGCCCGGGAGTTCGACCTCGGTCTCGTCGCGGCCAACGACGTCCATTTTCTCGACCGCTCCCACCACGAGGCCCACGACGTGATGATCTGCATCGGCACCGGCTCGATGGTGCATGACGAGAAGCGCATGCATTACGTGCCGGAGCTGTATTTCAAGAACGGCGACGAAATGGCCGCCATCTTCCGCGAGTTACCCGAGGCCTGCGCGAATACCGTGCGCATCGCGGAGCGCTGCACGATGAAGATGGAATTCGGGAAGCCGAAGTATCCCGACTACGAGCCGCCCGCCGGCAAGGGTCGCATGGAATACCTCCGCGAGCTTTGTTTCAAGGGCCTCTCCGAGCGGTATGGCGAGCGGGCGGAGAACGACCCCGTCGTGCGCGAACGTCTCGAATACGAACTCGGCGTCATCGAAAAGACCGGCTTCGTGAGCTACTTCCTCATCGTGTGGGACTTCATCGCCTACGCGAAGCAGCGCGACATTCCCGTGGGGCCGGGCCGCGGATCGGCCGCCGGTTCCCTCATCGCCTACGTGCTCGAGATCACGGATCTCGACCCGTTGGCCTACGGCCTGATCTTCGAACGCTTCCTGAATCCCGAGCGCATCAGCCCGCCGGATATCGACGTCGATTTCTGCATGGATCGCCGCGGCGAGGTGATCGAATACGTGCGCCGCAAATACGGCGAACGTGCCGTCTCGCAGATCGTGACGTTCGGAACGCTTGGCGCGAAGTCCGTCGTGCGCGACGTGAATCGCGTGCTGGGCAACAGCTACGGTGACGGGGATCGGCTCGCGAAGATGATCCCGAACGAGCTGAACATCGACCTGAAGGGCGCCGCGGAGAAGAATCCCGAGCTGAAGACGGCGATCGAGAACGAGCCCTCGACGAAGCAGGTGTGGGACTACGCGCTCACGCTCGAGGGCCTCAGCCGGAATCTCGGCACGCACGCCGCCGGCGTCGTGATCGGCGACCGCGAGCTCGACGAATACATCCCGCTCTGCCGCGGAAAGGAGGAGGAAGTCGTCACCCAATACGCGATGGGGCCGCTCACCGACCTCGGCATGCTCAAGATGGACTTCCTCGGGCTGAAGACGCTCACCGTCATTCACGAGGCCGTCCTGCTTATTCACCAGCATTCGCCCGATTTCGACCTGCGCCAGATCCCGATCGACGATCCCGCGACCTTCGCGCTGCTGAATTCCGGCGAGGTGGCCGGCGTGTTCCAGATCGACGGTGGCATGAAGACGTGGTGCAAGTCGTTCGACTTCCAGTCGATCAACGACATCATTGCGCTGAACGCCCTGTATCGTCCGGGCCCGATGCAGTTCATTCCCGACTACATCGAGCGCAAAAAGGGTGCGCAGAAGGTCGAGTATCCGCACCCGCTGCTCGAGCAGGTCGCCGGGGAGACCTACGGCATTCTGATCTACCAGGAGCAGGTGCAGCGCGCCGCGAACGTCCTCGCCGGCTACTCGCTCGGCCAGGCGGATCTGCTCCGCCGCGCGATGGGTAAGAAGGACGCCGAGAAGATGGCCAAGGAGCGCGTCGTCTTCGTGAAGGGCTGCGCCGAGGTGAACAACATCCCCGAGAAGCAGGCGAACGCGATCTTCGACTTGCTCGAAAAGTTCGCCCAATACGGCTTCAACAAGTCCCACTCCGCGGCCTACGGGCTCATCAGCTACCAGACGGCGTATCTCAAGGCGCACTACCCGGTGGAGTTCATGTGCGGCCTGATGAGCGCCGACTCCGACAACACCGAAAAACTCGCCGTCATGCTCGCGGAGTGCAAACGCATGGGCACGACGATCCTGCAGCCCGATGTGAACGAGAGCGGCTTCAAGTTCACGCCCGTGCTCACGGCGAATCCGCCGGCGATTCGCTTTGGCCTGGCGGCAATCAAGAACGTCGGCACCGGTCCGATGGAGGCCGCCATCGCCGAGCGCGCGAAGAACGGCCCCTACAAGTCGATGGAGGATTTCTGCACCCGCCTCGATTCCCGCGCCGTGAATCGCAAGCTCATGGAGAGCCTCGTGAAATGCGGCGCCTTCGATTGCTTCGACAAGAATCGCGCCCGGCTTTTCTCGCAGATCGAGGAGGTGATGGCCGCCGCCAGCAGCGTGCAGAAGGATCGCGCGAGCGGGCAGGCCTCGATGTTCGACGTCTTCGAGGCCAGCACGCCGAAGACGGCCCGTCGCAAGACGCCGGAGGCCGAGGTCGAGCCGTGGTCGCAGCTCGAGACGCTCGGCTACGAGAAGGAGCTGCTCGGCTTTTACGTCACCGGCCATCCGCTGGATACCTACGCCGGCCACTTTGACAGCGCGAAATACACGCGCATCACCGACGTGCTCGAGATGACGGAATCCGGCAGCGTGAAGATGGCCGGCATCATTCGCAGCGCGGACAACAAGTTCAGCCGCGAGGGCAAGCCGTTCTGCGCCTTCGTGCTTGAGGATCTCAGCGGCGGCTCGCTGGAAATGACCGTCTGGGACGAGGCCGCGACGAAGAACGCCGAATTCCTCAAGGCCGAGAAGGTCGTGTCGGTGAGCGCCCGCGTGAACAAGCGAGAGGACAACCTCCGCGTCTACGTGAACTCGCTGCAGGAGCTGAAGCCCCGCAAGTCTCGCAGCGCTGTCGCCCTGCGCTTCGCAGCGCCCAAGCTGACGGGGGGCGACCTCGAGCGCATCGCGGAATCCATCCGCAAATTTCCCGGCGCCCGCCCGGTGCAGCTCGGCTTCGTCCGCCCGGACGGGAATTGCCTGGAAGTGCTCGCCGGCGAGGAATTCGCCGTCGGCGACGAACGCGCGCTGCGGGCAGAATTGGTCGACCTGCTGCTGCCCGGGTAACGGCAAACTCCCGCAGAGACGCGAGAAGGGGAAGGCTTCGCCAGGCACGGGCGGTGGTCCGCGCCGCTCGACCCATCCGAGGGTGTAAGCCGTCAGCCAAAAGCAAAGGGAGGAGGCGCGCAGCGCCTCCTCCCCGAAAAAATTCTCACGCAAGTTCGTCGTTTCACGAAGCCAAGAACGGGGTTAACAAATTCATACCGCATCCCTCTCCTATGAAAATAAGCGCGATCGTTCTGTGGATAGCGTGTTCGCTGGTCTCGACGGCCTTTTCAAAAACTTTTGTAGACTCCATCACTGGAGCCACCGTCTCAGCTCCTGATTCGTGGATTCATGACGCCGAGGATTTGTTTGGATACCTGATCCGCGACCCCAAAGCAAAAAGAGGAATTAAGGTTCGAATTCACCCAGCGAATGCAAACTTCAAAACTCCCGAGGAGGCGGCTGCCAAAGGGTTGGAAAACATCAATAAAAAGAGAGGGGGCAGGCCGGGCTATCCGAAAGAGGATTTGCTCTATTCCAAGTTCGTAGTCACCAAAAGCGGTCTCAAAGGTTATTTAGCTGCTCATGGTTTTCGGAGTTTTTCGCCGGTTCCCTACATTAACCACTATTATTTCAAGTCTCTATCTGGACGTATTTTTTGCGTCTGTGTTTACACGGGTTATGACCAAAGAATAGCGAGTGAGTATGAAGACATGATTTTAAAGACCCTTACGGTGGCGCAGTTCTCGAAAAGCTAAGTTCATTCAATGATCATCTTCCTCGCCATCGCGTTTGTGGTCGCAAATCCATTCTATTCGGTTGGCCCGGACGTTCGGGAGCACTCCGGCAATCCATGGAACGTCGACATCTGTCTATTTTCAGAGGTCGTGCCGGCGAAGGTCGACTACGACGTGACGGAAACTTTTTTGAGAACGCACGCTCCTGGAGTTTCCAAGACCAAAGACGGAACCCACGAATTCAGATGGACCGAAATCTGGAGGAACCGGCTTCGCGAAGTCATTGAAAAAGAGGTTGGAAAGGTCGATGGAAGGCGCGTCTTATCTTTTAACTATTCCTACCAACAAGGTCTGTTTGTGGTCGCCTACGAGCAAAGCCCCGGCTTCTTTCGCCCGTTTTTCATCTCGAACGAAGGCGAAGAATACCATGGCGAGCTTGTCGACGAGCACACCGTTTTGATTACGACTTTTCTCAATGGGACCCGTGGTTACGACACCTTCGATACCTACAAGTTTTCCAACGGCACTTTCGCCCATAGCCGGAAGACCAGCGAGCTGGGCAGCGCTCATCCCTGAGCGGAGGTGCGTAGCGCAGGAGCGACGCTGAATTCGACTACATCCGGCCGCCGCTGAAGCCGAAGATGACTTCGCCTTCGGGGAGGCCTGTGATCTTGCCGGTAATCAGGATGGAGCCACCGCCGTTGAGCTTGAAGGTGCCGGTGCCGGTGACTTCGCCGGTGGCGTCCTTGACGACGAAGGTGACGGGGCGGTTGCCGTTGACGTCGAAGGTGCCGTGGGCGGCGACGTTGCGGCGGCGGGGATCGGCGGTGTTCACCGAGACGGTGCCGTTCGGGTTGAAGACCCACTTCATGATGATGTTGTAGGGGCCTTTCTCGGTGTAGAACGTGTTTTTCCACGTCACGCGGGCGGAGCGGCCGTCCTTCGAGGTGGTGATGCGAATCTTCGCCGGACCGGTGGCGGTGTCGATCGCCGGGCTCACAGTGTAGCCGCCGAGATACTTCGCGGCAAATCCCTGCCAGCCCACGCGTTTCCTGACCTTCGCGTCGGCGGAATGCAGAGGCGCGAGCAGGCAAAGAGCGCCGAGAAGGAAAAGCGCCCCGGTTCCGAAACGAAAGGGACGGGATGACATGAGCGCGTAATAAAGGAGCTCGAACGCCTGTGGTCAAGCCTATCCCCGCGGGGGATGGCGAAAAAATGCCGATGAATGCTAGCGCCGCGGGTCGAGGGCGTCGCGGAGGGCGTCGCCAAGGAAGTTCAGCGCCAGGAGAATGAGCGCCATGGCGAGCGAGGGGAACACGATCATCCAGGAGAGATTGCGGACGGGATTGATGGCGGCGACGCCGTCGGAGAGGAGCGAGCCGAGACTGGCGTGCGGCGCCTGGATGCCGAGGCCGAGGAAGCTGAGGAAGGATTCGTCGATGATGACGGCGGGGATGGTGAGCGTGAGGTAGATGATGATGACGCCGAGGAGGTTCGGCAGGAGATGGCGCACGAGGATGCGAAAGTGGGACTGGCCGAGGGCCTGCGCGGCGGTGACGAATTGCCGGCTCTTCAAGGCGAGCACCTGGCCGCGGACGATGCGGGCCATAGTGAGCCATTCGATGATGCCGAGGGCGAAGACGAGGATGACGATGCTCGAGTAGTCGACGAGGTCCTGCCAGCCGTGGGCGGAGGCGAAGTTTTGCAGGGAGCGGTTGAAGGCGTTGATGAGGACGAGGATGAAGATGAGGCGCGGGATGGAGTAGAGGATGTCGACGAGGCGCATCATCGCGCCATCGATGCGCCCGCCGGCGTAACCGGCGACGAGGCCGTAGGCGGTGCCGATGAAGAGGCTGACGAGCGCGCCGCAGATGCCAACGACAAGCGAGACGCGGGTGCCCATGAGCACGCGGAGGAGGAGATCGCGGCCGTTGAGATCGGTGCCGAAGGGGTGAGTCCACGACGGCGGAGCGTATTGGAGCGCGCTGGGCAGGGCGTAGCTCGCGGGGAAAAAGAGCGGGCCGACAAAGGCGGAGAGGGCGAGCAGGCCGAGGATGACGCCGCAGACGCGCGCGGTGGGATTGCGGGCAAGGCGCTGGCCGCCGGTGAGGGGCGCGCGACTATCCATCGAGCTGGATTCTGCGGTCGAGCACCGAGTAGGCGAGGTCGACGACGAGGTTCAGGAACACGAGCAGCGCGCAATAGACGATGACGACGCCGCCGAGGAGGAAGGTATCCTTGTTGAGGATGGAGTTGACGAAAAAGCCGCCGGCGCCGGGGATGTTGAAGATCGTTTCCACGACGATGGAGCCGGTGAGGAGATTCGCGGCGAGGGGGCCGAGGTAGGAGACGACGGGGAGGATGGCGATGCGGAGGGCGTGCTTGTAGAGAATGGTGCTCTCGCGGAGGCCCTTGGCGCGGGCCGTGCGAACGAAGTCCTGATTGAGCGTCTCGAGCATGCTGCCGCGCATCAGCCGGGCAATGGCGGCCACGTAGGGCGCGGCGAGCACGAGGGCCGGCATGATGAGGTGCGAAAGGCCGCCCCAACCGCCGACGGGCAGCCACCCGAGCCAAAGGGCAAAGACGAGCACGGCGAGCGGACCGATCACGAAGGACGGCAGCGAGATGGCGATGAGCGCGGCGAGCATGGCGCCGGTGTCGCCGAGGGTGCCGTGTCGGGTGGCGGCATACGCGCCGAGCCAGACGCCGGCGAGCGTGGCGACGAGAAACGCGGCGGCGCCGAGCGCAAGGGTGACGGGCAGGGTCTGCGCGAGGATCTCGTTGACGGTGCGGTTGCGGTATTTCGTGGAGAGGCGCAGGTCGCCGCGGAGCAGGTCGCGCAGGTAGTCGCGGTATTGCTGCCAGAGCGGGCCGTCGAGCTGGTATTTGGCCATGAGCTGTTTCTCGATGGCCGGGGGGAGCTTGCGCTCGGCGTCGAAGGGACTGCCGGGCGAAAATCGCATCAGAAAAAACGTCGCCGAGATGACGCAGAACAGCACGACGCCGAGGGCGGCGAGGCGACGGAGCAGGTAGGCGACCATGACTGCGCGGACTCTGCCACAGCGCGCCGCCGGGGGAAAAGCGTTTCTCCGGCGGGCTGGCGGCTAGAACAGGACCGGCTGGCCTTCGGTGAGGAAGTGGACCTTGTCGAGCAGGCCGAGTTTGCGGGCGCTCTCGAGCAACCGCTCCGGGGGCTCCTGCGGCGGCTCGTAACTCAGGCGGAAGCTGCCGTAGTGCATGGGGATCATCTTCTGCGCGCGCAGCTCGGAGAAGGCGGTGAGGGCTTCCTCGGGATTCATGTGAACGTTGCGCTTCGTCGGGGCGTCGTAGGCGCCGATGGGAAGAAGGGCGATCTCGATGTTCGCGCGGTCGGCGATCTGCGGAAAAATGCCGGAGGCGTAGGCGCTGTCGCCGCAATGGAGGATCGAGCGTCCGCCGAACTCGAGCAGGAAACCGCCGAAGCCGCGGTGCGAATCGTGAAGCATGCGGGCGCCCCAGTGGTGCGCGGGCGTGAGGGTGACCTTCACATCGGCGTGCTCGAGGCAGTCCCAGCGCCTGAGCTCGTGCACGCGATTGAAGCCGAGGCCGTGGACGAGATTGCCGACGTGCTCGGGCACGACGATGGGTTGATCGGCGGCGACGGCGCGGAGCGTCTTCTTGTCGAGATGATCGAAGTGTGCGTGCGTGACGAGCACGAGATCGATGTCGGGCAGGTCGTGCAGCTCGAGACCGGGATGCTTGATGCGTTTGAAGACCTTCAGCCACTTCGCCCAGATCGGATCGATGAGGATGCTCGTGTGGCGGGTCTGGATGAGGAACGAGGCGTGGCCGATCCAGGTGACGCAGACCTGGCCGTCGGCGATCTCGGGGAAAATCGGCTTCAGCTTGGAGCCGTTGCGCTTCGCAAACATCGTCGGAATGACGACTTCGGTGAGGAAATTGCGCTCGTGCCAGCCGGCGCCCAGTTTCATCGAAGCGTGATGGGCGGGACGTCGCTTCTTGCGGCGCCGCTCGGCGGAAACAGCCATCTTGCGGCGCGCCCGGCGGATTTCCTTGGCGAGAGTTCGCTGAACCATACTAACTTCGCGAAGTCTCCATGATCTCGACGGAAAAGCAAATCCTCCGCGCTCGGGTCCTGGCGATCCTGCGGGCAATGACCCCGGCCGAGCGGGCGGCACGCTCCGCGATCATTGCCGGGCACCTTGCGAATTTGCGGGGATTCGTCTTTGGCTTTGCGCCCCTGAAGTCCGAGGTGAACTGGCTGTCCGCCGCCCGGGAGGGAGCTTTCGCGCTGCCCCGCATCGAGGACGGCCGCCTGCGCTTTCATCGCATTACGTCACTCGCGGAACTGGTTCCCGGAGCCTTCGGCGCCCGCGAGCCGATCGCCGACGCGGCCACGCTTGCGAAGCCCGGGGAAGCCGATGTCGTGCTGGTGCCGGGGCTGGCCTTCGACCGCGACGGCGGCCGACTGGGACGCGGCGGAGGGTTCTACGATCGTTTCCTCGCGGATCCCGCAGTGCGAGCGCGGCGGGTGGCGGTCGCGTTTGCCGATCAAATCGTCGAGCGGGTGCCGACCGAGGCGCACGACGTGCACGTGGATGCGATCGTCACCGAGGACGGCTGGCTCGAGCGGCGTAGTAGCGGGCTCGATCGGGATTGAGCAGCACGTCGGCAGGCTCGTCGGCGAGGGCACAGCGAGCGATCAGCCACCGGAGCAGCACCAGGCTGGCAAGGGCGTCGCAGAGGGCGTCGTGCCAGCGAAAGCCGGAGCGGAGCGCCAGGCATTCCTCTTCGCAACCGCACGCGGCGGCCAGCGCGGAAAGGGAATGGGAGTCGACCTCCGGCAGCGCGGCCTGAAAGAGCGTGAGGGTATCGACCCAGGGACCGAAGCCATGCCCGGGAAAGGCCCGGAGAAAGCGCTTCTCGGTGCCCGCGCCGTGCGAAACGACCCAGCGACCGGCGAGGCGGGTCCGCAATTCCGGCCAGAGCGCGACGAGGGGCGGGGCGCCGACGAGGTCATCGTCGGTGATCCCATGAACCTTGCGGGCGCTCCACGCGACCGGCCGATCGGCGTGGAGATAACTCCCGAATGGCTCCGTGATGACGCCATCGCGCATGGCCGCGATGCCCACCTGGATCGGCACGTCGGTCTGTCCGCGGGCGACTCCGGCGCTCTCGAAATCGATGGCGGCGAAGGCGATGTCGCGGACTCGCACCGGGTCGGGAGTGGCTATCCGCGCAGCAGGGCGGCGGTGGCTTCCCAGTCGAGGCAGGCGTCCGT
>DATCRI010000023.1 GCA_036569045.1 Chthoniobacterales bacterium
CCTGGCCGTCCTTGGTTCGCTCGTCGGCTGCTCCACCCGCCCGCAAGTCGATCCGCAGCTCACGGCGGCCGTCTCCGCGCACAATGTCAACGCCGGGACCTACGATAAAATCTACAACGCCCGCCCACTCGACTACGACGACATCGTGAATCTTGTCGTCAAGAAGGTGCCCACCCAGGTCATCATCGGCTACCTCCAGAGCACCGAGAAAGTTTACAACCTCAGCTACTCCCAGCTGCGCAATCTTCGGACGAAGGGCGCCACCCGGCAGCTCCTGAACTATCTCAGCGAGACCCAGGGCTTCTACGGCTACAACCCGCCTGCCGCCATGGAGCGCACGAAGCAGGCGCAGAAATCGCGTTACTACAACTCGCCGGAGAATCAGGAAGACACGCCCTTCGACGAGAACGAGCCCATCATCGACGACTGGTATGATTCCTCCTACGAGGAGTCGCTCTACAGCCCGTTTTCCATGGACTAGCCGGCGGCGGAGCGTTAAGAGGCAACCCTCTTCCAAAGACCTCCGCATGGCCAAGCAACTCCCGAAAAAATTTCCGCGCCTCCTGCCCGCTCCCGCGCGCAAGGGCATCTCTGCCGCCGACCTCATCGACGGCTCGTTCAAAGCCTATAACGGCGGCCGCCTCGCCGAGGCCTGCCGCCTCTTCAGCGGCAAGATGGTGTCCGGCGAAGGCCTCGTCGGCATGTCGCTCACCGGCGCGCTCACGCCCGCGGGCCTTGGAAAATCCTGCCTCGTCCCGCTGCTGAAGGCCGGCTTCGTCGACTGGATCATCTCCACCGGCGCGAATCTCTACCACGACCTCCACTACGGTCTCGGCATGGAGCTCTACGCCGGCTCGCCGTTCCTCGACGACGTCCAGCTTCGCCACGAAGGCGTCATCCGCATCTACGACGTGCTCTTCGACTACGACGTGCTGCTCGACACCGACGCCTTCGTCCGCCAGGTCATCCAGGGGCCCGAGTTTCAGAAAACGATGGGCACCGACGAGTTCCACTACCTCCTCGGCAAATACGTCCACGCGCGCGGCCGCAAACTCGGCATCCCCGACCACAGCCTGCTCGCCGCCGCCTACCAATACGGCGTGCCCGTCTTCACGAGTTCGCCCGGCGACAGCTCCATCGGCATGAACGTCGCCGCGATGAGCCTGCGCGACTCGAAGCTCGCCTTCGACGTGAACCGCGACGTCAACCAGACCGCCGCCATCGTCTACGACGCGAAGCACGCAGGCCACACGTCGAGCGTCTTCATCCTCGGCGGCGGCTCGCCAAAGAATTTCATGCTCCAGACCGAGCCGCAGATCCAGGAGGTCATGGGCATCGAAGAGCGTGGCCACGATTACTTCCTGCAATGCACCGACGCCCGCCCCGATACCGGCGGCCTCTCCGGCGCCACGCCCGGTGAAGCCGTGAGCTGGGGCAAGATCGATCCCGACAACCTGCCCGACTGCGTCGTCTGCTACCTCGATTCCACGATCAGCCTGCCGCTCATCACCGCCTACGCGCTCAGTCGCACGAAGCCGCGCAAGCCGAAGCGCCTCTTCGAGCGCCGCGACGCCCAGCTCGAGGCCATCCGCGCGCAATACCTCAAGGTCGGCCAGGTCGACAAGATCGAGCACCGCACCGACCTCACGAAGAAGAAAAAGCCGAAGCGCAACCTCGCCAAACGCTCCTCGAGCGTCGGCATGAAGAGCTAGAGGCGTTCGATTCCAAAAATCCGCACGTCCACGCCCGGAGAGAATGCGGCGTGGGCGGGCGGCTGCGTTCCGGGATCGAATCCGGCCTGGCGCAACGGCAGCGGATTCCAGCCCGCGACCTCCGCCCGCTGGATCGGATATGGCTCGTGCCAGACCTCGCCCGTGACGAGGCGCCCCTGCCTCACAGCGAAAAGCCGATACCGCTCGACCAGGAATTGCTCCAATGTCCCCTCACCCACGGGCGCCGGATTTCCAAGTCCGCGATAGTCGAAGCACGCCGTTTCCTCGGAGCCTTGCCGCCGGCACTCGCAGGAGATCGAGACGCCGATCGTTTCCCGCATCCGCGCGTGGAAATACGGCAGACCGAAACCCGCCCGCGCCGCCCACACCGCGACCGGTTGCGCGCAATCCAGAGAGTAAAACCACACCCCGGGCCGCCCCTGGCGGTCTCGCACATAAGTCCGCACGTTCAGCTCGAGAAAATTGGACACTCCCCCCACCGCCGGCAAAAATCGCGGCCTTACGCCCTCCATTCGAAAAGGCACCACTCCCAGCCACGCCCGCCCCTGCCAGGCATCGACCGACAATCCCGAGGGCAGCGTCGCCTGCACCGCGGCAACGTCCCATTCCCAATGCAGGAAAAGCAACCGCCGCCAGCGTTGATACATCACCACGGCCCCGTCGGGATGAGGATGGGCGCTCACGGGATTCGACACATTCATCATTTGAGTAACGTTTCCGAGTCCAGTAACGTCTCTTTTTTCCCATGGAGCGCTACTGGCTGGTCGCCGCCGCATTTTGTTTCCTATCGAGCTTTGGGCATACGTTGTTCGCCCTGGGCTCCGGCACGTTCCGGCCCGGTCGCTTCAATCTCGCCGCAATGGGTGCGGGATTTGCCTTCACCTCGGCCTTCCTCTACCAGCGCGGCCAGGTTCTCGGTTCCTGCCCGATCACGAATCTTTTCGAGGTTCTTGTCTTTCTGGCGTGGTCCATCGTCCTGATCTACCTGGTCGTCGGTCCGACCTACCGGCTCTCGCTTCTGGGCGCATTCACCTCGCCGCTCGTGCTCGCGTTGTTGCTCCTGGCCCTGATCGCGCCGATCGACGCCGCGTCGGTTCGCTTCACGCACAACCCCTGGGTGGAATTCCACGCCTCGCTTTCGATGATCGCCTACGGCGCCTTCGGCCTCGCGGCGATTTCCGGCGTGATGTATCTCGTGCAGGAGCGCCAGCTCAAGTCCCACCGCGTCTCCGAGCTGCTCTTCAATCTCCCGCCGATCACCGACCTCGGCGCCGTGAACGGCCGCCTGCTTCTCGTCGGCTTCCTCCTCCTCACCGTCGCCTTCGCGGCGGGCCTGGGCGCCGACCTCCGCATCACCAGCCTCAAGACGGGCGCCTCGATCTTCATCTGGGCGCTCTACGGCACGTTGCTCGTCTTCCAGCGCCTGCAGCTGATGCCCACCCGCCAGATCGCCCTCGGCTCGATCGGTATCTTCGTCCTCGCGCTGATCACGCTCCCGAGCGTGAGCCACGCCACCGCCGCATGAACATTCTCTGCGCCGGAATCAACCACCACGTCGCCCCCGTCGACGTGCGCGAACGCCTCGCCGTTCCCAATCACGAGGTCGTCGACGTCCTCGCGGGCATCAAATCCATCGACGGACTCACCGAGGCCGTTGTCGTCTCGACCTGCAATCGCGTGGAAATCTACGCCGCCAGCATCTGCCCCGAGCGCGCGCTGGAGGGAATCCGCGGGTATCTCGAGACGCGCACCGGCATTTCCGCACCGCTCTATCATCACGATACTCCCCGCAGCGTGCGCCACCTCTTTCGCGTGGCCAGCGGGCTCGATTCCATGGTGCTCGGCGAGACGGAGATTCTCGGCCAGGTGAAGCAGGCCTACGCCACCGCCGCAGGAGCCGGCGCCACGTCCCGCACGCTGAATCGCCTTTTCCAGAACGCCTTCCGCGTTGCGAAATCCGTTCGCACCGACACTCAGATCACCCGCGGCGCCACGTCCGTGGGCTCAGTCGCCGTCGAGCTCGCCGGCAGGATCTTCGGCGACCTGAACCACCGCCGCGTCATGGTCCTCGGCGCCGGGGAAACCAGCGAACGCACGGCCCGCAGCCTCGTTTCGCGCGGCGTGAAGACCGTGATCGTCTCGAATCGCACGTTCGACCGCGCCGCCCAGCTCGCGGGCGAAATCGGCGGCATGGCGATCCATTTCGACCACTGGCAGAACGAGTTCCCCGATGTCGACATTCTCATCAGCTCCACCGCCGCGCCGCATCCGATCGTCACTCGCGAGAAACTGGAGCCCATGATGCGCCAGCGCTCCGGCCGCCCACTTTTCATCATCGACCTCGCCGTGCCCCGCGATGTGGAACCCACCGTGAACAAGCTCGACGGCGTCTTCCTCTACGACATCGATTCGCTGCAGGAAATCGCGAAACGCTCCATGGCCGTGCGCCAGCGCGAGATCGAGCATTGCGAACGCATCATCGACTCCCAGGTCACCGATTTCATCGGCTGGCTGCGCCGAGCCCAACATTCCCTCGTTTCGTGAAACCTCTCATTCTCGGCACCCGCGGCAGCGATCTCGCGCTCGCCCAAACCCGGCTCGTCGCCACCCGCCTGCGCGCCGCCCATCCCGGCCTCGTCGTCGAGGAACGAATCATTCGCACCACGGGCGACGCCCGGCTCGATATCCGCCTCAGCGCCCCCGGCTCCCTCGACAAGGGCCTCTTCACCAGGGAGCTCGAGGAAGCTCTCCTCCGCGGCGAGATCGACGCCGCCGTGCACAGCCTCAAGGATCTTCCCACCGCGCAGCCGGCCGGGCTCGCCATCGGCGCCATTCTCGAGCGCGAAGGCCCCGAGGACGTCCTCCTTACCCGCGAGGCCGAGGGCCTCGACGACCTTCCCTCTGGCGCCCAGGTCGGCACGAGCAGCCTCCGCCGCAAATGCTTCCTGCTCTGGAAACGGCCCGACCTCGAGGTCGTCGAAATTCGCGGGAACGTGCCCACCCGCATTCGCAAGCTCGGGGAATCGACCACCCTCGACGCCATCGTGCTCGCCGGCGCCGGCCTGCGCCGCCTCCAGGCCGTCGACTGCCCGCTCGCGATCGACGACCTCTCGCTCTCCCCGCTCGATTTCATGCTTCCCGCTCCCGGCCAGGGCGCGATTGCCCTCCAATGCCGCGAGGGAGAGTCCTCGACCGGTCCGCTCGCCGCGCTTCATCACGCCGCCACCGCGGCCTGCGTCGATGCCGAGCGTGCCATCCTTGCCGGCCTTGGCGGCGGCTGCCACCTGCCCCTCGGCGCCCTCGCCGAAGTCGACGACGCCGCGATGATGACCCTCCGCGCCGCGTGGTTCGGCGCCGCGACTCCACGCCTCGCGGAACGCCGCGGCCCCGTCGCCGACTGGCAGACTCTCGCCGCAGAAATCACCGCCGACCTCTCGGCCTGATCACATTTTCCGCTGACGCACCCTCGCATCACGCGCTAGCTTCCCCGCTCCATGACTGAAGGCATTTGTTATCTCGTCGGCGCCGGCCCCGGCGATCCCGGGCTCCTCACTCTGCGCGGCCGCGCCTGTCTCGAACGCTCCGACGTCGTCATTTACGACTACCTCAGCAATCCCGTGTTTCTCGATTTCGCCCCCGCGGCCGCCGAGAGGATCTACGTCGGCAAGAAGGCCGGCGCGCACACGCTCACGCAGGACAGCATCAACGCCCTGCTCGTCGAGAAGACCTCGGCCGGAAAAACCGTCGTCCGTCTCAAGGGCGGCGATCCCTTCATCTTCGGCCGCGGCGGGGAAGAGGCCGAGGCCCTCGCCGCCGCCGGACAGAAGTTCGAAATCGTCCCCGGGATTTCCTCCGCCATTGCCGGCCCCGCCTACGCCGGTATTCCCGTCACCCATCGCGGCGATAACACCACGCTCACCATCTTCACCGGCCACGAGGATCCGGCCAAGCCCGAGGCCACGCTCGACTACGCCGCCATCGCCCGCGCCACCGGCACGAAGGTGATGCTCATGGGCGTCGAGCGCATTGCCGAGATCACTGCCTCGCTGCAGGCCGCCGGCATGGCCGCCGCCACGCCGATCGCCCTCGTGCGCTGGGCCACGACCGGTCGTCAGAAAACCCTCACCGGCACGCTCGGCGACATCGCCGGGAAGGTCGCCGCCGCCGGATTCAAGGCGCCGGCCGTGGCCGTGCTCGGCGATGTCGTGAATCGGCGCGACGCGCTGAACTGGTTCGAGACGCGCCCGCTGTTCGGCACTCGCATTGCCGTCACCCGCACTCGTCACCAGGCCGGCGCCCTCATCGACCAGCTCCGCGATCTCGGGGCCGATGCCTACGAGCTCCCGACCATTCGCATCGAGCCGTCGCCGAACAAGCGCGAGTTTTACCAGCTCGTGAGCGACGCCCACGAATACGACTGGCTCGTCTTCACCAGCCCGAACGGCGTCGACGCGTTCTTCGAAGTCTTCTACACGCTCTTCAAGGACGCCCGCTCGATCGGCGGCGTGCGCATCGCGGCCATTGGTCCAGCCACTGCCGAGAAGATTCGCAGCTACCGCTTCGAGGTGGACCTCCAGCCCGACAAATACGTCGCCGAGGAGATCGTGAAGGCCTTCCAGAAGGAAACGACCGTCGACAACCTCAAGATCCTGCTCGCCCGGGCCGAGGGCGCCCGCGACGTGCTCGCGACCGAGCTCACCCGCCTCGGCGCCATCGTTGACGAAGCCATCGCCTACCGCACCGTCCCCGAGACGAACGACGTCGCCGGAGGAATCGCGCGGTTCCGCGAGGACGGCGCCGACATCGTCACCTTCACGAGTTCCTCCACCGCGGAGAATTTCGCCGCGCTTCAGCTCCCGTTGCCCGCGAATCTGCAGACGGCCAGCATCGGCCCGATCACTTCCGCCACGATGCGGAAACTCGGACTCGACGTGGACATCGAGGCGAAGGTGCACGATATCCCCGGCCTCGTCGCCGCGATCCTGAAGGCCCGGTCCTAGCGGCTCTCGCGATTGCGTCGCTCGAGCGCAGCGCGAAAGTCGCTCTCCGGCCAGACCACCAGCTCGTCGTCGCGCAGCCAGCCCTTGCGGGCCACGCTGCCGCGCAGCTCCAGCTCGTAGTCGCGTCCGTCGACCTGGAACGAGGTCGAGTCGATCACGCCCGTGCCGCTCGACCACGAGACGGTCTGCGTGCCCTTTCGGCCGGTGACGGCGAAATCCAGATAGCGGAATCCCGGCCGGAACACGGGATGGCTGACGTGACGCTCGCCAAGGAAGCGCATCGAAAAGTCCCGGAAGACGATTTCGCGTCCCTTCGCAAAACGCACGGGATTGCCATAGGGCGCGTAGACAAGGTTCTTCGCGCAGGCCGAGAGCATTGCGCCGATCACCGCGACAACGAGGACGAGTTCAACTTTTT
The DNA here is from genome assembly GCA_036569045.1 of Chthoniobacterales bacterium. Taxonomy (NCBI): domain Bacteria; kingdom Pseudomonadati; phylum Verrucomicrobiota; class Spartobacteria; order Chthoniobacterales; species Chthoniobacterales bacterium. The sequence goes on from DATCRI010000023.1 coordinate 7,152, forward strand.
TCATCGGTCGAGAATCGGGCATGCGGGCCCGAGGTCGAGTGCGCGACGTGCAGTCCGACGAGCCGCGCCATCATGACGACGATCATGATCTGGCCGATCACCGCCTCCAGCACCGACAGGCTACGGGCAAAGGCTTTCGCCGGCAGCACATCGCCGAACCCCACCGTCGTGAGCGTGGTGAAACTGAAATACACGAGCCACCCCGGCTGGTTGTAGAGATTGATCGCGTTGTTCGTGCTTGGCTCCATTGCGTGGAAGCTGGCCGGCACGATGATCTCGAGCATCGTGTAGGCGTAGCCCCACAGCACGCCGACGAGCAGATACACGCAGGCCGCGCCGCAGAGGATGTTGCCGTCCACCACGCGGGCGCGGAAGACCGTGCGCAGAATGGACAGTGTCACGTAGACGAGGAACAGCGACTGCGACCCCACGTGAAAGACGTCGAGCGTCTCGCGCGAGATGTATTTCCCAAGCCCGAGCCGGCTCAGCTCGACGCTGCTGAGGCCGAGGAAAGCGAGGATCACGCCCGCCGCCACGATCACCAGCGCGCGGCTGCGCGCGAGGTGCCACACCGCGTAGGCCGAGGTCACCGTGAGCAGGATCGTGAATGGTGCCAGCCCCGACGGACCGCGAATCCCCGCGAGGCTCTTGGCAAGGTCCGCGCTGATGGGCGCGCCGACGATCATCAGCAGCAACGCCAGCAACAAAACCCCAAACGGAAAAGCCCGAAAAAACTCTCTCACCGGCGTCGCGCCTCGCATCATCGCCCCAAATCCTAGCGAGGAATCCCAAATCGGGAATCCCCGAAATTCGAGAAACCGGAGCCGGAGCCGCGATTCGTGACATTTTCGTCCCAGTGTTCAAAGCTGGACCGCCCGCGACCGATGAAATCCTTCACCTCGCATCTCACCGCCATCGTCGGCCATGTCCCGGGCCAGCGAAACCTCCGCCTGCTCGTGCGCTTCGCGGCCCTTCTGGTCGCCCTCATCGTCATCTTCACGGCCGCCTTTCACGCCATCATGCTCTACGAGGGACGCACCTACAGCTGGATCTCCGGCCTCTACTGGACGTTCACGGTGATGAGCACACTTGGCTTCGGGGACATCACGTTCCAGAGCGATCTCGGCCGCCTGTTTTCCATCCTCGTGATGGTCTCGGGCATGATCTTCCTGCTCGTCCTGCTGCCCTTCACGTTCATCGAATTCTTCTACGCCCCGTGGATGCAGGCGCAAAGCGAGGCCCGGGCGCCGCGGCAGCTCCCGGCGACGATGTCCGGCCACGTGCTCCTCACCAGCGACGACCCCGTTTCCGGCTCGCTCATCCGCAAGCTCAAGGACTACGGCCATCCCTACGCGATCCTCGTCGCCGATCTCCGGGAGGCTCTGCGTCTTCACGATCTCGGCGTCACCGTCATGCTCGGCGAGCTCGACCGCCCGGAGACCTACCTCGCGGCGCGCGTCGAGCAGGCCGCCATGGTCGCCGCCACCGGCGGCGACTACGCGAATACCAACGTCGCCTTCACCGTCAGTGAGATCACGAAAGCAGTGCCCATCATCGCCACCGCGAACTCGGCCGACTCCGTCGACATCCTCCAGTTCGCTGGCGCGAGGAGCGTGCTCCAGCTTTCCGAGATGATGGGCGAGGCGCTCGCCCGCCGCATCGTGGGCGCCGACGCGACCTCGCACGTGATCGGCAGTTTCAAGAACGTGCAGATCGCCGAGGCCACCGCCGCGGGCACCCCGCTCGTCGGCCGCACGCTGGCCGAATGCCGCCTCCGCGACAAGGTGGGCGTGAACGTGCTCGGGCTGTGGCGACGCGGCGTGGTCGAGATCGCCACCGCGCAGACGAAGATCGACGACCACTCGATCCTGCTGCTCGCGGGCACGCCCGAGCAATTCGCCCGCTACGACGAACTCTTCTGCATCTATCACGTGAGCGGCGCGCCGGTCATCATCGTCGGCGGGGGCCGCGTCGGGCGCGAGACGGCCCGTGCGCTCGAGGAACGCGGCGTGGACTATCGGATCATCGAGCAGAACCCCGCCCGCATTCGCGACACCGGCAAATACGTGCTCGGCAGCGCGGCCGACATCGTCACGCTCGAGCGCGCCGGCATTCGCGAGACGCCCGCCGTCGTCGTCACCGCCCACGACGACGACCTCAACATCTACCTCACGATCTACGTGCGCCGCCTCTGCCCGCGCGTGCAGATCATCAGCCGCTCCGTCCACGAGCGAAACGTCCCCACGCTCCACCGCGCCGGTGCGGATTTCGTGCTCTCGTATGCCTGGATGGGCGCAACCGCGATCTTCAACTTTCTCCAGCGCGCCGACGTCCTCATGCTCGCAGAGGGTCTGCATGTCACCGAAACGCAGGTCCCGGCAGCCCTTGCGGGAAAGACGCTGGCCGAGGCCGCCATCCCCGCGGCCACCGGCGTCGGCGTGGTCGCTCTCGGCGCCCCGGAAAAAGGTTTGCAGATCAATCCCCATGCGGACACCACGCTCCGCGGTGGCGAAACGATCATCCTCATCTGCACGCCGGAGTCGGAGCAGCGGTTCGTCGAACTCTACGGCCGGACGATTCCGAAGCACCCGCGATCGCAGCGGACAACGGCCCTCCGCTAGCCGCGACTACTCCTCGGATTCGAGGCGGAAGCTCACGTTCCTGATCTGGGCCGCGGCGCAGACGTTCATCACGTCGATCACGCGCTGGTAGTTCGCGTAGGCCTGGGGCGTGATTGTGACCATTGCCTCGGTCTTGCTGGCCACGGAGGCCTGGCGGAAGCGCTGGAGCGTGCTCAGCAGCTCGGGCATCTCGTGCGATCCTCCGGCGAGCGCCGCCGCGTCGAATTCGCGGTCGTTGAGGAGCACCTGGCCGGCATTCGTGATCTGAATGACCTGCTCGTCGGGAATCTCGATCGGCGTGTCGGAGGCGGCCGTGCCGGGCAGGCTGGAGGCGAGGTGTTTCTCGGTCTTCACCGCGCCGGCCGAGCACATGAAGAAAAGGATGAGGATGAAGATCACGTCGATCATCGGCGCGATCTGGAACTGCAGGTTCTCCTCGTGGATGTTGCGGACGCGCATGGGCTAGTCGCGATTCAGGGCGGTGAAGACGGTATTGCTGACGCCCGCCTCGGCGCAGGCCTCGAGCACTTTCTGCACGTAGATCGACGGCAGCGTGCGGTCCGCGCGGATGAGCACACGGAAGTTTTTCTCGCTGGCGGCGGGCCCCTTCAGCTTCGCGGTGAGGTCGTCGAGCTTGTCGAAGCGGACGCTGTCCATGACGACCCATCCGGCCCTGGCCTCGGGCTTCCAATGGAGGTTCAGCACGGCCTCGGCGCGGGATTTCTCGGGTTTTGTCGCGTGCGCAGCGACCGGCAACTGAATATCCGGATCGCCCTGCAGCACGCTGGCCGAGGTGATCATGATGAAAAAGACGAGCACGACGAGGAGCACGTCGATCATCGGCGCGATCTGGAACTCGAGTTCCTCCTCGGGCCCATGTTTGCGAACTCTCATGAAGCCGACGGCTCGGCGTCTGGCGGGGCCGACTCGCTGCGGGGAGCCATCCAGTTCGGGCGGGCGGCGAAAATCGGCTCGGTGCCGAAATAGATGCCGACCATGTCTTCGTAGGGCATACCGCGAAAGAGCGTGTTGATGTGGTCTTCCGCGTAGGCGGTCGCGGCAGTGATCCAGTTGCGGAAAATGTAGTAGAAGGTGAACGCCGGGATCGCGATGAACAGACCGCTCGCCGTCGCAACGAGCACCTCGCCAATGGCGCCGGCGAGCTTCGAGGGATCGCCAATGCCACTCGTGCCGAGGGTGGAGAACGCGCCCATCATGCCCAGCACGGTGCCGGTGAGACCGAGCATCGGGGTGACGACGCCGATGAGGTTCAGGTAGTAATTCCGGGTCGAAGCGCTGGCGATGCCCTTGGCGAGAGTGTCCTCCATCGCGCGCTCGGTGACTTCCTTGCCCTGCCCGATGCAGAGCAGGCCGGTGTAAACCGTGTCGGTGAAAAAGCCGGGGTGCGAGCGGCAATACTCCACGGCATTCTGGTAGTCACCCTGCGTGAAATAGTTCCGCAGCGCGGCGACCTGGTCGTCCGGGACGAGTTTCTTGCGGCTGAGCGTCAGGAACCCAAGCACGATGAGGCTGCACATGCCGACCGAGACGAGCCCGATCGGGATCATGATCACGCCGCCCTCCTTCAGCACCGTCCACAGGGTCTTTTTGCCGCCGTGCGGCACGCTTTCCTCCGCCGGGGCCGGGGCGGCATCCTGCGCGCGGACGCTCGGAGCAAGGCAGACGAAGAGAACGAGAAGGCTGAAGCAGATCGAGAGAAGGTTTCGATTCCGGATTTTCATAGAGGCACGGGACAACGATTGCGGGACAAAAATGAGGCGGGAGAGGGAACGGCGGGATTTCGAAGAAAGACGAATCGGAAATCTGGAGAAGGCTGAACGACAGGAGTTTTCTGGGGGGCGTAACCGCGAGGTCACCCTCCGCTCAAGCGAAAAGCAGCCGGCGTGCCGTTTATGGCGAAAACGTAAAATCCACGCGCCAAAATCCGACGGCGCGGCTAGGTTTCGCCCATGGATTTCGCCAACCCCGCGCTGTTCGGCGCAGATTCGCACGAGGGCATCGTCGCCGTGGAGTTCGACGACGTGGCGACGGCCCTGGTCTTCGTGCGAACCGCCGACGGGACAACGCGGAGGGAGGAACATGGCTTCCGACCGTTCGCGTGGACCCCCGCCGGCGCCGAAAACGCCCTCCCGCTGGCCGGGGGGCATCCGCTCGGCTGGCTGCGCGAATTCGACGACTGGAAGGCGATGCAGGCCACGCGCAGCGAAGGCGCATTTTCCTTCAGCGATCCCGTCCAGCAATTCCTCACCCGCACCGGCCGCACGCTCTTCAAGGGCATGACGTTCGAGTCGCTGCGCCGGCTCCAGATTCACATCGAGACGACGCGCCCCGAGGGCTCGCCGCATTCCGATCCCACCCGCGACGCCCTGGCGTCCATCGCCCTGGCCGACGCCTCGGGCTGGGAGGAACTTCTCGAAATAACCGACGCCGCCGCGGAGAAGGCGGCGATCGAGCGACTCGGCGCGATCGTCGCGGAGCGGGATCCCGACGTCATCGAGGGCCACCACCTCTTCAAGGGCGTGCTTCCCTACCTCGCCGCCCGGGCGAAGGCCCACAAACTCAAGCTGCGCTGGGGCCGCGAAGGCAGCCCGATCGCCGCGCGGCCCTCCCGCCTGCAGATCGCGGAGAAGACGATCCAATACCCGCGCTACAGCGCGCGCGGCCGGCATTTCGTCGATACCTATGTGCTCGCGCAGTATTACGACGTCGGCACGCGCGAGCTCGAGAGTTTCTCGCTGGGTGAAGTCGCCGCGCATTTCGGGCTCGCGGAAGGCGGATCCGATCCCCTGGCTCGCGCCCGGGAAGTCCGCGCGCTCTCGGCCGCGCTGAGCGCGAGCTACTTCATCCAGGCGCAGATTTTTCCCTACAATTACCAGGACGTCATCGTGCGCGGGAACGCCACGAAGATCGACGCGCTCTTCCTGCGCGAATACCTGCGCCTCGGCCACTCCGTCCCCGGCACGCCGGAATCGCGCACCTTCGAAGGCGGCTACACCGACATTTTCTTCACCGGCGTCGCGCGCGACGTATGGCACTGCGACGTCGCCTCGCTCTACCCCTCGGTGATGCTCACTTTCGATCTCCTGCCGGAAAATGACACGCTCGGCGTCTTCGGCGGCCTGCTGCGCGCGCTGCGCACGTTCCGCTACGAAGCCAAGCGGCGCATGCGCGAGGCCGGGGGCGAAATCGAGCGCCGGCATTTCTCCGCGCTGCAGAATACGTTCAAGATCCTCATCAATAGCTTCTACGGCTACCTCGGCTTTGCCCAGGGACATTTCGCGGACTACACCGCCGCGGCCGCCGTCACCGCAAAGGGCCGCGAGTTGCTCCGTGCGATGGTCGAGTGGCTGCAGGCCGCCGGCGCCCACGTGATCGAGATCGACACGGACGGCATCTATTTCCAGCCGCCGGGCGGAGCGACAGTTACCGCGCTCGACACGGGCATTCGCGAGGTGCTGCCCGACGGCATCGAAGTGGAATTCGACCAGCAATACGCCGCCATGTTCAGCTACAAGGCAAAGAACTACGCGCTGCTCGGCCTCGACGGCCATGTCACGCTCAAGGGCGCCGCCCTGAAATCCCGCGGCATGGAGCCCTACCTGCGCGATTATCTCGGACGGGCCGTCGGCCACATTCTTCGCGAGCAATCCGCGGAACTGGCCGCGCTGCGCGAGGAATTCGAGGCCGCGATCCGCACCCGCGCCTGGCCGATCGAGCGCCTCGCGAAGACCGAAACGCTGCAGGACAGCGTTGCCGCCTACCAAAAGAAAATCGCCGCTTCGTCCCGCAATCGAAACGCCGCCTTCGAGCTCGCGCTGGCCAGCGGCCGCGATTACCAGGCCGGCGACGCGGTCACATACTACGTCACCGGCACGAAGAAAAAGGTCGTCGCCTACGAGGCCGCCCGCCTTGTCGAGACATGGTCGCCCGCCGACCGCGACGAGAACGTGGAATACTACGTCGCCAAGCTCAACGAGCTGCACGCGAAATTCGCGCCATTCGCCCCGGCGCCATCCGATCAGGGGCTGCTGCTTTAGCACATTTCGCATTGCCCCGGCACGGAGCCTCGCGCAACGTGCGGCTGTGCTCGAGCTGCAGGACGTTTCCCTCTCCGTCGGTGGCCGCGGTGAAGCCGCGCAGCCCATTCTCGCCGGCATTCATCTCAAGTTTCCCCGTCGCCACTTCGCCGCCATCATCGGCCCGTCGGGTTGCGGCAAGAGTTCGCTCCTGAAAACGATCGCCGGCGTCGCGCCCGGCCAGGAAGAGGGCTCCGTGCACTGGAATACGCGCAACCTCTCGGAGCAGGACTTCGCGCCCTCGGAGATCGGCTACGTGCCGCAGTTCAGCATCGCTCACGACGAACTCACCGCGCGCGAGTGCGTGGAGACCGCCGTGCGGCTCCGGCTGAAAAGCGCGCGCGGCCAGACCCTCGCGGACATCGTGGCGACCACCCTCGCCGAGGTCGGCCTGCTGGAATTTGCCGAACGCCCCGTCGGCGTGCTCTCCGGCGGACAAAAGCGCCGCCTCGCCCTCGCGATGGAAATCGCCAGCGCGCCGGCCATTCTGCTCTGCGACGAGGTCACGAGCGGACTCGACGCGCAGTCCGAGAACGAGGTCTTTGCCCTGCTTCACGATCTCGCCCGACGCGACCGGCTCGTTCTCAGCGTCACCCACAGCCTGCGCCATCTCGATCTCTACGACTCCGTCGCCGTGCTCCACCGCGGCGTGCTCGCCTTCCACGGCTCGCCCACCGAACTCACCCACTATTTCCGCATCGAGAACATCGAGGACCTCTACGCCCAGCTCGAGAAACGCGAACCTGCCGACTGGGCCGCCTCGTGGCAAAAATACTCCGCCGCCTACACGGCCGAACTCTACGATCCCGAGATCGCCGAGCCCTTCGACGCGACCGCGCTGCCGGAAATCGACATCCGGCCGCCCGCGAGCGAGCTGCCCGGCGCCCTCAGCCAGTTCGCGACGCTGCTTGCCCGTCGGTTCCGCATCTTTTTCCGCAGTCCCGCCCAGCTCCTGCTCCAGCTCGGGCTCATCCTCGGCTTTCCCGTGCTCGTCGCCATCTTCGCGTGGAACGGCCTGCCGCAGGTGCAAAATCTCAGCGTCGGTCTCGATCTCAACGTCGTGCAGCAGGCCACCGAGGCCACGGAATTCCTCAAACAGGCCAGCAAGGTCGGCAGCCTCGTTTCCGGCATCGTGATGTTTCAGGTGATCCTTCTCACGCTCATGGGCGCAAACAATTCCGGCCGCGAGATCGCCGCCGAACGGCTCATCTTCGAGAAGGAAAAGCTCAGCGGCCTCCGCTGCTCGAGCTACATCGCGAGCAAGGCCGCGTTCCTCCTGCTGCTCGTGGCCGCGCAGTCGATCTGGATGGGACTCTTCGTGCATTACGTCTGCGGATTTCCCGGCGATCTCGGCGCGCAACTGCTCTTCCTGCTGCTCGTGAATGCGGCGATGACGTCCATCTGCCTCGGCATCTCCGCGTGGATGCACTCCGCCGAGCAGGCCTCGCTCGTCTCGATCTATCTCGTCGGCTTTCAGCTCCCGCTCTCCGGCGCCGTGCTCGCGCTGCCGGACTGGATCGGCGCCGCCGTCCGGCCGTTCATCTCCGCCTACTGGAGCTGGTCCGGCGTGCTGCAGACCCTGCGCGGCGAACGCTACTACGACATCGTGCAGATGGTCGTGCAGACCGCCCTCTCGCCGGCCGCGATGTGCCTCTGGGTGCTGTCCGTGCACATCCTCGTCGGCCTCCTTCTGGCGTGGGCCGGCTCCCGCCTCAGCCGGATGAGCTGACGGGCCCGAGGGACGGAAACCATTTGAATTGCCGGTCCGGCCGCCGTTCATTAAACCGCAACCCGTGGCCAGACGTTCCCGTTCCTCCTTCCACCCCGCATGGCTCGTCGCCGGCGCTATCGGCATCGTGCTTCTTTTCGTCGTGGGAGGCCTCCTTTTCCACGATTCCGGCGACCCCTACCGGACCACCGCGCCACTCGAAGTTTCCGCGTATCTGGAAAACTCGAACAGCCTGCGCGGCAATACCTATCGCGTCACCGGCGAGGTCCGCAACGTGCTCGGCTACTCCACCACTGAGGGGCGCCTCATCTCGGTCGGCGTCGACAAGAACGACGACGTCATCCCCCTGCTCGTCCCCGCCTCTCTTGGTCAGCGCGACATCGAGAAAGGCCAGAAATTCATCTTCCTGCTCGAAGTCACCGACAAGGGCATCCTCCGCGCCAAAGCTCTCACGAAGGCATGATCGCCAAATCCCCCGCCCTCTCCGCGTTCCTGCTCGCCGCCGCGCTGGCCCCCGCCCTCGCCCAGGTCGCGGATCCGCCTCCGGCCGCGCCGGCGCCGGCGCCCGCATCCGCGGCGAGCCCTTCCGGGGGCAGCCAGTCGAGTTTCCTCGGCAAGGACGTTCCGTTCTTCGATCCCGACAGCGAGACGGTCTCGTGGGACGGCAAAACTTGGAACGTCAGCAATAACCGTGTCTTCCAGGCTCGCTTCGAGAAATACCTCAACGCTCCCGAGGAAGACGATGCCGAGGCCCAGGCCTACGACGCCCTGCTCAAGCAGATCACGGATCTGCTCCGCCCGAGCAACGTGAATCCCCGCACGCTCGACCAGGCCTTCAGCCTGCTGCCCAAGGCCTCCGCCTACAAGCGCGACGCCGGCATCTGCGACGCGATCTCGAACCAGGTGTTCTCGGTGTGGCAGTCCCAGCAGGATCGCGCCCGGATGCAGGCCGCAACCAACGCCCTGCAAGACGAACGCAATCGCCTGAATCGCAGCAAGGTCGTCACGCTGGAAACCACCACCTTCCGCACCGGAGGTCGATCGAAAGCCGATACGAGCAAGGACAGCGTGGCCGTGCGCGCAGACAATGAACGCCTGAACGCCGAGATCCAGCCCTACGACCTGCGCCTCGTCGAGGTCGAGACCCTCATCAAGGCCACGCAGGCCAAGCGCGCGCTCAAGGAGCTGCAGACCAAGATCGAGTTCCAGTCGCTCATCGTGCAGCTCTTTCTCCAGCGCCGGTTTCAGCACGTGCTCATCGCCACTCGTTTCTATCGGAACGTCTTCAACGACGGCGACGACGAGGTTCGCGTGAAGGGCGGTGCGAAGGATCTCTTCAACAAGAGCACGGGCATGCCGCCAACCGTCGGCACCGTCGACACCATGGCCGGCGAGATCATCCGCGACGTCACCGAGGGCGTGGACGCCTACAGGTTCCTGATCGAGCGCGACGAGCTCGACAGCGCCACGAAGCGCCTTTCCGAGAGCTTCCTCATCGGCGAATACCTCCCTCCCATCCGCACCCTGCCCCGCGAGACCAAGCGCCGCTCGCTTTCCTACGCGCAAAAGGCCAACCAGCTCGTCAACGCGATCGAGGTGAAGGACTACACGCTCGCGGAAAAGCGCGTGAACGAGATGGAAGCCATGGCGAAGGATTTCGACAGCTCGAAGCCGATGGCCGCCATCCAGACGGCGAAGACCATCGCCGCCATGCACATCGCAAAGGCGCAGAATGCCGCCGTCGCCGGCGACCAGACCACGCTCGAGACCGAGTTGAAAGCCGCCACCGAGATCTGGCCGCGCAATCCGCAACTCGCCGACGTGGCCGGCATGATCTTCAGCCACGGCAACGTGCAGAACAAGGCCCTCGTCGATCTCGACCAGCTCATCAGCCAGAAAAATTACCGCCAGATTTTCGACGACCGCGAACGCTTCAGCGCCGCCGTGGCCTTCGATCCGGCGCGCCAGCAGCAGCTTCGCCAGGTCCTCACCGACATGGGCGAAATCGAGAAGGCGATCGTTCGCTCGCAGGAAATCGAGAAGCGCGGCGACTTCGCCGGCGCCTGGGAAAGCGCCGAGCAGGCTTTCGCAAGCTATCCGTCCGATCCGAAGCTCAACCAGATCCGCGCCGATCTCACGACGAAGGCGGCGGATTTCGTGGGCGCCCTGCGCCGCGCGCAGGATCTCGAACGTCGCGGCCAGACCGGCTCCAGCCTCGCGTGGTTTCTCCGGGCACAGCAGGACTACCCCAACAGCGATTTCGCGCGTCAGGGCATCGAGCGCCTGACCAGACAGATCCTGCCCGACCAGTCCTAACGGCTACAGCCGCATCGTCTTCGAAAGCCGGCGCGAGTGCACCTGCGGCAGGCGTTCGTAGTTTTCACGGATACGCATCACCTGAGGATTATCCGTTCCGTAGAACTGCGACAGCGTTTCCAGCGCGCTGAGGTAGAAGCGCTCCGCCTTCAGGTAAAGCTTCTTGGCATGGTAGACGGCCGCGAGGTTCGCGAGCGACTGGCCGACATCGGGATGATTCGAGCCAAAGGTTTGCTCGCGGATTTGCAGGGCGCGCAGATGGGAATCCTCGGCCTTCACGAGGTTGCCGTGGTCGGTGTAGGCAACGCCAAGGTTGTTCGCGATGAGGGCGACCTCGGGATTGTCGGCGCCATAGACCGAGACGGCCTCGACGAGCGCGCGCTGGTAGGCCTTCTCGGCGGAAGAAAAATCGCCCGCGGCCCGATGCATGCCGCCGAGGTTGTTCAACAGCGTCGGCAACTCCGACCGATCGCGGGTTTCCTCGTGCGCCGCGACGGCGAGGGCGTAAAAGCGCCGGGCATTGTTCACGTCGTTCCGGCCCTCCGCAATGATCGCCAGTTTGGTCGCGAGCCGGGCCCGCTGCGGGGCGGGCGCGGATTCGACGCCAAGCGCCTCCTCGAAGCAACGCCGGGCATCGGCCTCGGAATTCGTGGCCTGATGGATGTCGCCCGCAATCTCGAGAGCATCGCGAAGCCTCCCCGGACTTTTCTGGAAGATCTGCTTGGCGGTCTCCTCAAACTTGCGGGCGGCCTCCGAATGCTCCGCGGCGGACTCCTTGGCGCGTCGAGCCTCGAGTTCCTCACAGAGGAGGGCCCACAGGTTGCTCGTGTTTTGCGTAACCACTTCACATAACTCTAGCGACCGCCTCAAAGTTCGCACGCGAATTTGTGAGACCGCGCAACGGGGATTGACGCCCGCAGGCCTCGACTCTACCTATTGCGGCCAATGAGGTTGTTTCTCCTGCCCATACTGGCCGCCACGCTCGCGCTCCTCGCGCCGCCTTCCCGGGCCGCCGATCTCCTCACCTACCCATTCAACGGCACCCTCGACCCCGTCACCCAGGGCGGCGTGACGGGCAGCGGTTTCCTTGCCTCCGGAGGCTCGAAGGCCGTGGTCGGCATCGGCAACAACAGCGGCAGCTACGGGTTCATTCTCATCAAGAAGTCCTCGACGAACGCAAGCGACGCCGTCAGCAACGCCCAGTTCGCGCAGTTCAAGATCACCCCGCCAAAGGACAATGGCATGCAACTGGCCCAGGTGCAGTTCCTCGCCGCGCGCGGTGGCGACTCCAGTCCTCGCGGCGTCGTCCTTCGATGGAGCCTCGACAACTTCAAGTCGAACCTCGGCACCACCGAGATCACCACGACCTGGCCGAAGACCAAGAGCTACTCCTTCAACGTCGGCTCGTTCGCCGGCACCACCGTCACCTTCCGCCTCTACGCCTACGCCAAGGAAACCTCCGGCGCCGAGCCCTCCATCCGCTTCGGCGAGCTCGTTGTCACGGGCAGCCCGATCATTTACGCGCCGGTCGTTGTGCCGACCAACGCCGAGGTCACGACCAAAACCAGCTCCGTCAAAATCACCGGCACCGCCTACTCCTCCGAGGGGGTCAGCCGCGTCGAGGTCGCCCGCAACAGCCCGAACTCCACCTATACCGGCGCGAACGGCACCGCGAACTGGAACTACACCGCCACCAACCTGAAGAAAGGCAGGACGACGTTCTGGTTCCGCTCGGTGGACAGCACCGGCCAGCGTTCGTCCCCCGCGAAGGTCGTCGTCCGTCGGACGGCAAAATCGAACGGCGGAAAGCCCAAGCCCACCCCGACGCCGAGCAATACGCCCTGATCGGGGCACAAAAAAAGGGCGCCGCCCCGAGGCGACGCCCTTGAAAAGCGAGAGGTCCTAGCTCGCCGGAGTGGTCGTGTAGGACATCGCGTAATCGAAGAGCTCGCCCGACGCGAAGAAACGCTCCAGCTCGATCGCGGCGTTTTCATTCGAGTCCGAGGCATGGACGATGTTCACCATCACGTCGACGCCGAAGTCACCGCGCACGGTGCCCTTGTCGGCCTTCTTCGAATCGGTCGGCCCGATGATCGTGCGCACCCGCTCCACGGCGTTGTCGCCAGCCAGGGCCACCGCGACGACGGGCGTGGAACTCATGAACGCCGCCAGCTCGGGGAAGAAAGGCCTGTCCGCGATGTGCGCATAATGTTCCCGCAGAAGTTCGGCACTGGCGCGGAACATCTTCACGCCCCGAATTTGAAAATCGGCCTCCTCGAAACGCTTGAGGACTTCGCCAACCTTCCGACCGGCCACGCAGTCGGGCTTCAACAAAACGAGAGTGGTATCCATTGAGCGGCGCATCCTATCGGTCGCCACCGCGGCGAAAAGCCAATTTTGCGAGCGCTTCTGCGACAAATCTTCCGCGCATCCCGGCTAAATCACGCCGGGCCGAAGATCGTGAGCTGACCGGGCGCGATGCGTATCCGCAGCGGCCACTCGTCGAGCACGGCGCCATCCTTGTGCACCTCGAGACGCCTGGGGCCGTCGATGCAAACTTCTCCGGCCTTGAGCGTGACGATCCGCGGTGCGTAGCGGCGCCGTCCGGAGCTGATGGAGACAAAGTGCCACCACAGCTCGAGCTTGTTGTATTTCTTGAAGATGGTGACCGTGAGCTGGCCGTCGTCGATCCGCGCATCCGGCGCAACCGCGAAATTCGCGCCGTAGTAGGGTCCGTTCGAGACCGTAATCATGAGGGCTCGCAGGCGCAGGCGATGATTCCGCGCTTTGCGAAACCAATCCCGCCATCCGCGGGAGGTTTTCGCGGGAGTCTTCGACCGCGTGAGGGCCGCGCGAAAAGGGCGATCGAGCGTGAGATCAAAGGTCTGCCGCGGATATCTCGCCGCCGTCTTGAAAAGATCGATCCATTTGAGGAACCCGCCCGATTTGATTTCCTCGCCTGCAGGAAAAATCGCGGCGTCGAGGCCCGCGCCAACGCATTCGAAAAATGGTCGATCGTTGACGAAGCCGACATCCATCCGGCGCGTCGAGCTCCGCCCGACAAGGCGCGCCGCCTCGAGTGGATCCAGTGGAAGTCCGGCACTTCGGGCGAAATTGTTGTAGGTGCCGCAGGCGATCACGCCCAGCGGCACCGCGGTGTCGACCAGCGCCCCCGCGACGGCCTCGACGGTCCCGTCGCCCCCCGCGACCGCCACCCAGCTCGCGCCCTCGGCCACTGCCTGGCGAGTGAGCTCCGCGGGGTCCTCGCCATCCGCAAATTCGTGGAGTCGCGTGCCCGCCGGAAGCTCCGCGAGGAGCTCGGCCGGAGTCCACCGTCCCGCCGATCCCGAGGCGGCATTGAAGAGAAAAAAGCCAGTCATCGCGGGGTCGGCGTCAACGTTTTCCTGCCCGGTCGGTCACCCCGGCAAGCGCGCCGTGCGGCTGGATCGCATCGGGGATGTGAATCGGCTCGAGGTTGCACCCGTCGAGGTCCTCGGTTGAGGCAGGCGGATTCATAGCCGGTGGTCGCGCCAGGTCGCGAGGGTCTCGAAAGTCTTCGCTGCCATTCCTACGACAGATTCGTTTTCCAAGGGTCGAACGCGCTCCAGCATTTCGCAAAATTCCCCCAACGCGGGCCAACCTGCGCGCCTCCAGGTCGCGATGCGCCTGCGCCGTGCCCGCCCGAAGCTCGGTCAGAATTTGCGCATTGCGGGAGAGCGGCATCGGAGAAGGAAGCGCGAAAATGTCTTTCGCTCCAGGGAATTGCAACCGTTTCCCCGACAGAGGAACGCGACGGGCGCTCGGAGGCAACGGATCACGCGACGCGAGAAACCGCGAACCTCGATTGACGGCCCTCGCCGGCGCGGTCAGAAATAGGCCTCGTGGAAGGAACGGTGCACGCCATCAACGCCGAGATCGGGCTCGTCGCCATCGACACACGCATGGGTTACTCGATCCTCGAGCAGACCGGTAACGACTTCGAAATCGGCGATCATGTCACCTGGTCGCCCGACCTCGCCCGGGGCGCCGGCGACGTCCGGAATACCTCGCGAGGCCGCCTCGTCCGCGTCTATTTCCAGAATCACGGCGTCCCCGGCACGTTCCTCAAGGTGAACCTCGAACCGTAGCTCCGGCCGAAATGCGAAGCGTCGTGGCCGGGCTGGATCCGCCGGAGCCCGCCTTCCCGCGATCCCGGTCTACGCCCGCGCACTCAGACCGCCGCCGCCCTTCAATGCCGGGGCGACCTCGCCGCCGAGCAGTTCGATCGCCCGCAACGTCTTGTCATGCGGCAGCGCCGCCACGCTCATTTGCAGCGTCATGCGCGAAAGGCCGCCGAGGGCCGCGTCGAACGCGCGAATTTTCTCGATCACCGTCTGCGGGCTGCCGACGAGCAACGCCCCGGCCGGTCCGCGAC
>DATCRI010000024.1 GCA_036569045.1 Chthoniobacterales bacterium
GTGCCGCCGCGCGATCCGCCGATCCGCGTGCGAAAGGCGATTCCGGATACGTGGATCGCGCTCGAGTTGCACGAGGGGCGCAACCGCCAGGTGCGGCGGATGACGGCCGCGGTCGGGCATCCCACGTTGCGGCTGCTGCGCGTGCGGATCGGCGGATTCGACCTGCCGGCGGATCTGGCCCCGGGCGCCTGGCGGGAGTTGACCCGGCCCGAGCGCGAGGCCGTCTTCGCGACTACGCCGTGAAGAAGTCCTTCAGCTTGTCGTAGAACGAGCGGTGCAGCGGCGTGTTGTCGTCGCCGCAAAGCTCGGCGAACTCCTCGAGTTTCGCGCGTTGCTCGCTGTTGAGCTTGGTCGGGACTTCCACCTGCACGTGGGTGAAGAGGTCGCCCTTCGGGCCGCCGTGGAGCGCGGGCATGCCCTGGTTGCGCACGCGGAAGACCGCGCCGCCCTGGGTGCCGGCCGGAATCTTGAGATTGATCGCGCCCTTCAGCGTCGGGACGTGGATTTCTCCGCCGAGCGCCGCCGTCGTGAACGGAATGGGCACGTCACAGCGGAGGTCCGTGCCGTCGCGCTCGAAGATCGGGTGCTCCTTGATGTGCATCACGACGTAGAGGTCGCCGGAGCCGCCGCCGCGCAGGCCGGCCTCGCCATTGCCGGTGGAGCGCAGGCGGGCGCCATGCTCGATGCCGGCGGGGATCTTGAGTTTCACGCGCGAGGTTTTCTCGGTGCGGCCTTCGCCGCCGCAGGAGCGGCAGGGTTTCTCGATCGTGCGGCCGGTCCCCTGGCAGCCGGGGCAGGTCTGCGCGACCTGAAAGAATCCGCGGGAAACGACAACCTGGCCGCGGCCGCGGCAGACGTTGCAGGTGACGGATTTCGAGCCGGGCTGGGCGCCGCTGCCGGAGCAGTCGTCGCAGGCGCTGAGCTTGCGAATCTCGATCTCCTTCTCGACGCCGTCGGAAGCTTCCTCGAGCGTGATCTGGAGGTCGTAGCGCAGGTCGGAGCCGCGCTGGCGTCCGTCCGCACTTGCGCCACCGCCTCCACCGAAAAACTGGTCGAAGATTCCCCCGGAGCCACCGCCCTGGCCGAAGACTTCGCGGAAAAGGTCGAAGGGATCGTGGAATCCGCCGCCGCCGCCAGCTCCTCCGCCTGCGCCCTGCTGGAAGGCGGCGTGACCGTAGCGATCGTAGGCGGCTCGCTTGTCGGGGTCCATGAGGACGTCGTAGGCGTGGCCAAGTTCCTTGAATCGCTCCTCGGCCTCGTGATCGCCGGGGTTCTTGTCCGGGTGGTATTTGATCGCGAGCTTCCGGTAGGCCTTTTTGAGGTCTTCCGGAGAGGTGCCGCGATCGACGCCCAGAATTTCGTAATAGTCGCGCTCGGTCTTCATCGAGGCTTACGCGGCCCCTTTCGAGACGATGACGGTCGCGGGACGGAGCAGGCGGTCGCGGAGCTTGTAGCCGCGGCGGAGCTGGCGCAGCACGAGATCGGCGGCGACTTCGCCGCTGGCCTCCTGCCCGATCGCCTCGTGAAAATTCGGATCGAACGGCGTGCCGACGGCCTCGATGGGCTCGACGCCGCTGTCCTTGAGGAAGTCCTGCAGCTGCTTCTGCACCATGGACATCCCCTGGAGAATGCTTTCCGCGCCGGTCGATTGCTTCGCGGCTTCCAGACCGAGCTCGAAATTGTCGAGCACGGGGAGCAGGCGCTCGAGGAGCGAGCTGTTGGCGTAGCGGATGGCTTCCTCGCGCTCGCGGGCGGTGCGTTTGCGGAAGTTGTCGAGGTCGGCCTGGCTGCGGACGTAGAGGTCCTTGAACTTCTCGAAGTCCGCGCGCAGGGCGTCGAGTTCCGGCGTGTCCGAGGCGGGGGCGGCGTTGGCTTCAGCAGCAGCAGCGGCGGCCTCTTCGTTGGTCGGAGTTGGGACGGAGTCGGTCATAGTTTGCGAATAGCTATCAAAGTGATGTCGTCATGTTGCGGAGAATTGCCGACGAAGGTCTTCAGGTCGTCGGTGAGACGGCGAATGACGTTCGCCGCATTTCCGGTCGCGCTGGCCTGGAGAGCCCGCACGAGACGTTCTGCGCCGAATTCATCGCCCTCCGCGTCGAGAGCCTCGGTGGCGCCGTCGGTGTAGAGCAGGACGAAGTCGCCCGGCTCGAGCTTGAATTCCAAGTCGGCGCAAACTCTATCGAACACCTCCCCGCTGTCAATTCCGAGGGCCATGCCCTTGGGGTTGAGGCTTTCCACGCGGCCCGTGGCCGCGCGGTAGACGTAGGGCGGATCGTGGCCGGCGCGGGCCATGGTGACGTCGCCGGATTGCCCGTTCAGCACGAGGTAGGCCATGCTGATGAACATGTCTTCCTTGATGTCGGGGTAAAGCTGGCGGTTCACCTGCTTGAGCAGGTCGGCCGGCGAGGTTTTCGCGGGGGCCTGGCTGCGAATGACGCTCCGGCACATGGCCATGATGAGCGAGGCCGGCACGCCCTTGCCCGAGACGTCGGCGACGGCGACGCCCGTGCGGTTTTCATCGATGACGAGGTAATCGAAATAGTCGCCGCTGACCTGGCGGGCGGGAATGTTCAATCCGCTGATTTCGTAGCCGGGCACGGGCGGAGGATCGGACGGCAGCAGGATGCTCTGGATCTCGCGGGCGATCTCGAGATCGTGATCGAGGCGTTTCTTCTCGTTCGCCTCGAGATAGACGACCTCGTTGTAGAGGGCGAAGGCGGATTGCTCGCAAATCGTGTGGAAGACCTTCACGTCGGCCTTGTCGAACGGGGCGGCACCGGGAGGAGCGGTGACGGCCAGCACGCCGAGCACCTTGCGGCGGTAGACAAGCGCGCCGAGCAGCGCAGAGCCGAGCTGGATCGAGCGCTCGCGGTGAAGGTTGAAGTCCACGAGATCCGCGGCGCCGGCGATGGTCGGTTCCGGGCTCTGCCATGCCGTGCCGATGAGTCCTTCGTTCGGCTTGATGGTGTGAAGGCGGACGTAGCTCTCGACGGCGATGGAAGTGTTCGCGCCTTGCTCGAGAATGTGACGGGGCACCTCGACCAGTGGCGGGCATCCCTTCGAAAGAAAGGCCGGCACCATGGCGGCGTCGTTGCGGTCGGCGAGATAAATGGCGCCGCCCTGCGCATCGAGGATGCGCGTCGCGCTCTCGACGATGAGACGATGAAGCTCGGCCGAGCGCACGCCCTCGGCAAAGGCTTCACCGAGGCTGTGGAGAAATTCGAAGACGCGGCCTTCCTCGAGCTCGATCTCGTGACGTGCGCGTTCGACGCGGCCGAGTCGCGCCGCGAGGATCGTGAAGGCGACCACTCCCGCCGTGGCCGAGGCGATGAACAGGACGAAGAAGAGAAGACTCCAGTTCATGCGGGAAATCCATCCCGGTCGTCCGGAAAGCCGGACGCCGGAAAGATCCTCTGGCGTGCCATTTTTCCCCCGAATTGCATGGAATCAGGAATCCCCGGCACCGGGCTGCGGCTCCTGCTTGAGGAGGTCGAGCACGTCCTTGAAGCGGGCCTCGTTCTCGGGATCGGCTTCCACGAGAGCCTCGTGGGCCGAAAGAATCGTGGCGTGCTGGACCGAAGGATCAGCGGGAGGGGGCGAGAGGGTTTCCTGGGCGACGCGCTGCGGGGCGGGGCTCACGCCGTCGGGGAGCTCGAAGGCGAACAGGTGGTCAAGCCCGAGATTCTCGAGGAGGCTGCGGTTGCGGGTATTGGGGTTGAGGACGGTGAGATGGCCGCTGCCGATCTCACGCAGGCGCAGGGCGATGCCGGCGAGCGTGCCCATGAAGGTCGAGTCCATGAGCTCGCAGCCCGCGAGGTCGATGACGAATTCCCGATGGCCACGCTGAACCATGCGCCGGGTGTATTCCTTCATTCCCGCGCTGGTTTGAAATGTGCCGCGCCCGTTGACCCTCAGCCAAACTGCGTGGTCGTAGAGGCCGGCAAATATCGTGGATTTAGGACTCACGAGGCTAGGTGCAAACTATGGTCGCGGGTGGGGGAGTGTCAATGCAACCCCGGTGCGTTACTTCCACATGAAGGATTGGCGGAAGGCCACGATGCGGCCGTCCACGATCAGCAACGCGCGCCACTCGGTGACGCGACCGTGTTCCAGATATTCATCCCCGGTGACGCGGAACTCCGACTTATACGAGCCGCTCGCGTTTGGGTAATAGCGCTCCTGCGCCATCACGTAGTCGCCGAGGGCCGCCTGCCGATACTCGAGACGCACCGTCACGTCGGCCCGTTCGTGGGCCCACCAGAAGAAGGTGAAATAATTGCCGGAGACCTCGTCGTAATCGCGCGGCGTGATCACGCCGTAGTTGATCCGGTAGCGGAAAAACTGCATCGCCTGGCTCTGCGTCGTCAGGTAATTCCGCGGATCGTTGAAGAAAGTATTCTGCTTCCGGAACTTGAACTTGTCGTTCAATTGGAGCGGAAGAACGTTTGCTCGTTCCAGATAAACGGGCGGCTTCTCGGGACCTGCGCAGGCCGCGAGCATTACAGACGCCAAAACCGCGGCTAGGATGCCTCTCATATGCGGGGCGATGAAAGCGGCTTTGTCGGAACGTGTCAAATCGCCCCTGCCGCGATTCCCGGCAATTTCCTCCGGGCCTTGACTCGCTCCTCGTCATGCTCGATACGGATGGCCCACCGACCCCTTGTTTTCATTTCGTATCCGTGACTGCATCCGACATTTTTTCCGGCCTCACTTCCGCCGAAGCGCATGAACTTCTGGAATCCTTGCACCAGACCAACAAGGCGGCCTACAAGGGCACCATGCAGGTCACGGCTTCCCGCCGCCGTTTGCGTCCCGTCTTCCTCGAGCGAAAGCCGCGGGTGGAGCGTCACCAGTGGATCCAGGGCGTGCTCGCCCGGCCCGAGAACGAAGACCTCGGCCTCGAGGTGCTGCAAAACTGGCTGCTCGGCTCCTACCGTTCGCTGCTCGGCGATTTTCTCACCGCATGTGGCTTCACCCACGAGGACGGGCTCATCGACGAAATCCCGGCCCAGCCGGCTCGCGAAGTCGTCGACGCCGCCGTCGAGACCGTTGCCGCGAAATATCCGCCGCTCGCCGTGAAGGTGTATCTCAATCTCTTCCAGCCCGCCGGCTCCGAGGCGTGGCCCGACCTCGACGCCCTGCTTGTCATCGACCCTCGTCTCGCTCTCGAACGAAAATAGACCTCTCATCGATCCCATGACGCACTTCCAGAACTCGCTCAAGGACGCCGTTGCCACCTTCCAGGCGCTGGCCACGCACGAATCCGCACTTCTCGAAGCGACCGCAGTCTTGGAAAAGGCGTTCCTCGCGGGGAACAAGCTGCTCATCTGCGGCAACGGCGGCAGTGCGTCCGATGCGGCGCACATCTCGACGGAGTTCGTCTGCCGCTTCAAGGGCGACCGCCGGCCTTATCCGGCCCTGCCGCTCAATGCCGACGCCGGCCTGCTGACCGCCGTCTCGAACGATTACAACTACCAGGATGCCTTTGCCCGGCAGGTCAAGGCCTTCGGTCAGAAGGGCGACGTCCTCATCGTGATCTCCACCAGCGGCAAGTCCCGCAACCTGCTCGACGCGATCGAGGAGGCTCATCGCGTCGGCGTTCATACCATCGCCCTGCTCGGCCGCGACGGCGGATTCACCAAAGGCGCCGCCGGGATCGAGATCATCGTTCAGGGGCCCGAAACCGCCCGCATCCAGGAAGCGCAGAAGTTCCTGCTTCACGTGATGTGCGAGTTGCTCGAGGAGCGCCTGCCGAAGGAGTGATGAGATGACGCTGTCCGCGATCGGCGCGGTCTTCGCGTTTATTTTCGGCGCGCTCATCGGCTCCTTTCTCAACGCTTGCATCCATCGGCTGCCGCGTGGCATTTCGCTCGACCATCCGCGCCGTTCGTTCTGCCCGCACTGCGAGACCACGATCCGGTGGTATCACAATCTCCCCATCGTAAGCTGGCTCTGGCTCCGTGGTCGCTGCGCGAAATGCGGCGCTTCGATCTCGCCGCGCTACCTCCTCGTGGAAATTCTCACCGCGCTCGTCTTTCTCGGGCTGTGGGTGAAGTTCGGCCTGCCCCTCGCGCCGGCCTACATGCTCTTCGCCGCGCTGTTGATCGCGGCCACGTTCATCGATTTCGAGCATTACATCATCCCCGACGAGATCACCCTCGGCGGCACCGTGGCCGGCATCGTGCTCAGCGTCGCGCTGCCGGGACTGATGGGCGTGGATTCGCACTGGCAGGCCGCTTTGTGGTCGCTGGCCGCCGCGGTGCTCGGCGCCGGTCTGCTGTGGGCGGTCGTCGAGGGCGGCAAGCTTGCCTTCGGTCGCAAACGCATCGTTCCCGAGCAACCGGAGCCCTTCCATTTCGAGGCGGATTCCGAGAATCCGCGCCTCGTGATCGGCGGCGAAGCCTGGCCGTGGGACGAGATTTTCAGCCGCGAGACCGACGTCCTCGTCATCGAGGCAACGCGCGCGTCCTTGAACGGCGGCCCGGTGCGCGAGTCGAAAACGATCCGCATTTTTTACAACCGCGTCGTCGCCGACAACCGCGAGACGCCGATCGAGGACGTGCGCGAGTTGACCGGCGTGCTGCGGGCCGTCGTCATCCCGCGTGAGGCGATGGGCTTCGGCGACGTCAAGTTTCTCGCCTGCATCGGGGCGTTCCTCGGCTGGAAGGCGGTGCTGTTCACCATCGCCAGTTCTTCGATCTTCGGCGCGCTCATCGGCGGCGGGGCTCTGCTCGCCACGCGAGGGAAAGCCGGAGGGCGCATTCCTTTCGGTCCCTACCTCGCGCTCGGTGCGGCGCTCTGGCTCGTCGCCGGCCCCGAGATCATTCGCTGGTATCTCGCCCTCGTGCGCCCCGGGGCGCTCTAACCTTTTTGTTTCACGCGCCGCTCCCGTCGGTTAGCGTTTCTCCCTTCCGGCCCATGGCTGATCCCAAAAAGCAAAAACTTCCGTTTCCCGAGCTCGTTCGTCAGCTCTGGAAGCCCTATTTCGCCCTCGCGCAGTATTTGAAGCCCTACCGGGTGCGCTTCGTCATGGGGCTGGTCTTCGGCGTGCTCGCGGGTGTGCTGAACGGGATGATCCCGCTCGTCATCAAGCTCGTGGGCGACAAGGTTTTCCCCGGCGGGAATTCCGCGGCGAAGATCAATCCCTTCGCCGGCGGCGCTGCGGAATCCGGTCCTCCGATTGGCGATTACATCTGGATCCTCATGCTCATTCCCGCGGCGATGATCGCGCGCGGCGTGTTTGCCTACCTGAACTCCTACTGCCTCGCCTGGGTCGGCTACCGGGTGCTGCACGACATCCGCAGCCAGCTCTTCAATCACCTCGCCTCGCAGTCGCTCGACTTCTTCAACAAGGCGAAATCCGGCAAGCTCATCTCGCGCGTGCTGAACGACACCCGCATGGCGCAGAACGCCCTCACGTCGATCGCCAGCGACATCGTGAAGGACCCCGTGGCCGTCATCACCGGCATCGTCGTGCTCGTCCACATGGACTGGAAGTTCGCCCTCACGACCCTCGTTCTCTTCCCGCTCTGCATCCTGCCGGTGGCGATCTTCGGTCGGGAAATCCGCCAGGCGGGCAAGGCCGAGGAAAATGAAGCCGGCCAGATGGCCGTGATCCTTCAGGAAACCTTTGCCGGCATTCGCGTCATCAAGTCCTTCGCCCGGGAGGACTATCAGGCGAAGCAGTTTGCCCTCTCGAGCGACCAGCAGGTGCGCAACAGCCTGCGCGTGCGCAAGAGCATCGACATCGTGCAGCCGATCATCGAGTCCGTCTCCGCAGTCGGCGTCGTCTTCGCGCTCGTCTACGTGATGTATTTCAACATCGGGTTTCTGCAGTTCGCCGCCCTCTGCGCCGGCATTTTCCTGCTCTACAACCCCGTGAAGGCGGTCAGCAAGATTCCGCTGCAGATGCAGAAGTGCCTCGCCTCGTCGACCTACATCTTCGAGATGATGGCCACGAAATCCTCGATCCAGGATGCACCCGACGCCGTGGTGTTGAAGGACGTGCGCGGGGAGATCGCGTTCGAGAATGTCACGTTCGGCTACGGCACCGAGGGCGCGGCGGTCAATGACCTGTCGCTCAGGATCGAGGCCGGCAAGCAATACGCGCTCGTCGGTTCCAGCGGCGCGGGGAAGACGACCATGCTCGCCCTGCTGCTGCGCTTCTACGATCCGCAGTCCGGCGCCATCAGGCTCGACGGCCTCGACCTCCGCTCCGTCACGCAGCAGTCGCTCCGCGAGCAGATCGGCATCGTCACGCAGGAGAGCTTCCTCTTCCACGACACCATCTTCGAAAACATCCGCTACGGCCGGCTCGACGCCACCCGCGCCGAGGTGGAAGCCGCCGCGAAGCTCGCCTACGCGCACGACTTCATCGTCGCCCAGCCGCAAGGCTACGACACCATCGTCGGCGACAAGGGCAGCCTGCTCTCCGGCGGCCAGCAGCAGCGCCTCGCCATTGCCCGAGCGTTGCTGAAGAACGCGCCGGTGCTCCTTCTCGACGAGGCCACGTCCGCGCTCGACAGCGAGAGCGAACGCATCATCCAGGCCGCCCTCGAGCGCCTCGCCCAGGGCCGCACCGTCATCGCCATCGCCCACCGTCTTTCCACCATTCTCAAGTCCGACCAGATCGTCGTGATGGACCACGGTCGCATCGCCGAGGTCGGCACCCACCGCGAACTCCTCGAGAAAAGCGGCCTCTACCGCCGGCTCTACGAGATCCAGTTTCAGCATGAGGAAGCCGCCGCCGCGGCTTGAGATCCCAACCCTGCACCCATGAAAATCCAGCGCGCTCTCATTTCCGTCTCCGATAAAACCGGTCTGCTCGACTTTGCAAAAGGTCTGGCCAGCTTCGGCGTCGAGATCATCTCCACTGGCGGCACCGCCAAGGCCCTGGCGAAGGCCGGGATTCCCGTCGTCGAGATTTCCGACTTCACCGGCTCTCCCGAGATCCTCGACGGCCGCGTGAAGACGCTCCACCCGAAAGTCCACGGCGGCCTGCTTTATCTCCGCGAGAATCCCGAGCACACCGCGGTCGCGAAGGAGCATGGCATCGCCCCCATCGACCTCGTCGTCGTGAACCTCTATCCCTTCCAGGCCACCATCGAGAAGGAAGGCGTCACCCTCGCCGAGGCCATCGAGAACATCGACATCGGCGGTCCGTCGATGATCCGCAGCGCCTCGAAGAACTACCAGTCGGTCACCGTCGTCACCGATCCCGCGGACTACACCGATGTGCTCGCCGAGATGAAGGAGGAGGGCGGCGCCACCAGCGCGAAGCTCCGCGAGCGGCTCGCCGTGAAGGCCTTTGCCACCACGTCCAGCTACGATCGCGCCATCACGAACTACCTCGGCAGCGGCCAGACCGGCAGCCATTACTCGATCGACCTGCCCCTCGAGCAGCGTCTCCGCTACGGCGAGAATCCGCACCAGAAGGCCGAACTCTACGGCAACTTCGGCGACTACTTCGAGAAGCTCCAGGGCAAGGAGCTCTCCTACAACAACATCCTCGATATCACGGCCGCCACGCACCTCATCGCCGAGTTTGCGAAGCCGACGGTCGCCATTCTCAAGCACACGAACCCCTGCGGCGTCGCCACGGATCCCGATCTCAAGGCCGCGTGGGACAAGGCGTTCGCGACCGACAAGCAGGCGCCCTTCGGCGGCATCATCATCGCCAATCGTCCCGTCGACGTCGCGCTCGCGAAGGCGATCGGCGAGATCTTCAGCGAGGTGATCATTGCGCCCGATTTCGATAGCGAGGCCCGTGCGGTGCTGCAGAAGAAGAAGAATCTCCGCCTCATGCGCCTGCTGCACCTGCCCAAGGCCGCGGGAGCAAACCTGCGCGACGCCCGCGCCGTGCTCGGCGGCATGCTCGTGCAGGACAGCGACGACGCCGGCATCGAGGAGCTCGAGCACAAGGTCATCTCGGCCCGTCCGCCGTCGAAGGCCGAGATCGAGGCCATGGAGTTTGGCTGGAAGGTCGTGAAGCACGTGAAGTCCAACGCCATCGTTTACGCGGGCGCGGACCGCACCCTCGGCATCGGCGCCGGCCAGATGTCGCGCGTGGATTCCTCCCGCATCGCCGTCTGGAAGGCGAAGGAAGCCGGTCTCTCGCTCAAGGGCACCGCCGTGTGCTCCGACGCCTTTTTCCCGTTCCCCGACGGCCTTGTCGCCGCCGCGGAGGCTGGCGCCACCGCCGCCATCCAGCCCGGCGGCAGCGTGCGCGACGAAGAGGTCATCAAGGCCGCCAACGAGCACGGCGTCGCCATGGTCTTCACTGGCATCCGTCACTTCCGGCACTAGATTCGATTAACCACGCAGATCGCGAAAGACGACGCGAGGTCCGCCACCTCGTCTCTCCTTCGTGTCCTGGCTGAATTCGTATGATCCATCTCGGAGTTAACATCGACCACGTCGCCACCATCCGGCAGGCGCGGTATCGCGAAATGCCCGGCTCGCCGAATGCCGAGCCCGATCCGGTCGCCGCGGCCCTTGCCGCCGAGCGCGGCGGGGCGGCGGGCATCACCGCGCATCTGCGCGCCGACCGTCGGCACATTCAGGATGCGGACATCTTCCGCCTGCGCGAGGTCATCGACACGAAGCTCAATTTTGAAATGGGCAACACTCCCGACATCCTCGCCGTTGCGCTCGAGGTGAAGCCCGAGGATGCCTGTCTCGTGCCGGAGAACCGCGCCGAAGTCACCACCGAGGGCGGGCTCGATTGCGTCGCCCACGCGGAATCCCTGCGCGACACCATCGCCCGCCTGCAGGACAACGGCACCCGCGTCAGCCTTTTCATCGATCCCGATCTCGAGCAGATCGAGATGGCCGCGCGGCTCGGCGCGGAGTTCATCGAACTCCATACCGGCGCCTTCGCCAACGCCACGGGCGGCGAGCAGGACGACGAGTTGCTCCGCCTCATCGCCGGCGCGGAACTCGCCGACAGCCTCGGCCTGCGCGTGAATGCCGGCCACGGCATCAACTACGAGAACGTCGCGAAGATCGTGCGCATCCCGCACCTCGTGGAGCTGAATATCGGCCACTCCATCATCTCCCGCGCCGCCTTTGTCGGCATCGAGCAGGCCACGCGCGACATGATCGCGCGACTGGAGGAATGAGCGATCTCGACGGCTGGCTGGGGGAGCGCCTCGAGGAAATCGAGCGCGCCAACCTTCGCCGGCGCCTGCGTCGGCTGGACTCCGCCCAGGGGCCCGTCGTGTGCGTCGACGGTCGCGACGTCGTCAATTTTTCGTCGAACGACTACCTCGGCCTCGCCGCCGATCCGCGCCTGCGGGACGCCGCCGCCGCCGCGCTCGCGGAGTTCGGCGCCGGCAGCGGTTCGTCCCGGCTCATCTGCGGCACCCAGGGCCCGCACGCCGCGCTCGAGGCGGCCCTGGCAAGGTTCAAGCGCACCGAGGCCGCGCTCACCTTCGCCACCGGCCACGCCGCCGCCGTGGGCACGATCCCCGCGCTCGTCGGCGCGGAGGATGTCATCATTCTCGACAAGCTCTGCCATGCCTGTCTTGTGGACGGCGCCCGTTTGAGTGGCGCCACGATCCGCGTCTTCCCGCACAACCATCTCGAAAAGCTCGAGCGGCTGCTGCACTGGGCGCGCGAGAACTACGCCAAGGCCCGCGTGCTCGTCGTCACCGAGAGCATCTTCAGCATGGATGGTGACCTCGCTCCGCTCCGCGAGATCGTCGCGTTGAAGGACCGCTTCGGCGCGTGGCTGCTCGTCGACGAGGCCCACGGCGTGGGCGTGCTGGGGCCGGAGGGCCGCGGCCTCGCCGCCGAACTGGGCGTGGCCGACCGGGTGGAAATCCAGATGGGCACGCTCGGCAAGGCGCTCGGCGCCTCCGGCGGCGCGATTTGCGGCAGCGCCCGGCTCATCGACTACCTCATCAATCGCGCGCGCAGCTTTATCTTCTCCACGGCCCCGCCGCCTGCCGCCGCCGCTGCTGCGGCCGAGGCTGTGCGCCTGCTGGAGAGCGGCGAGGCTGCCCCGCTGCGGGAAAAACTGTGGGCAAATCTTGCGAGCTTCGCGCCGGATGCGGTCAGCGCGATCGTGCCGCGCATCATTGGCGACGAGGCCGCCGCCGTGGCCGCCGCGGAACGGTTGCTCGAGGCCGGGTTCCTCGTGCCAGCGGTTCGCTACCCCACCGTCGCTCGCGGCACGGCCCGCCTGCGCATCACGCTGAGCGCGGCGCATTCGCCAGCGCAGGTGAATGCCCTGGCAACGGCGCTGGCGTCGGATTGATCCGTTCCTGCTCGAGGACCTTGAAGGCGCCGCCGGCGCCGGTGTGGTCCGCGAGCTGGGCGTCGTGCAGGCCGGTGTGCACGGCGCCGTGGGCGGCGAGGAATTCCGTCTGCGTCGTAAGTGCGACGGTGCGCCAGCCGCAACGCTCGGTCCAGTTGCGGAGGTCCGTGAAATTCACGTCGGCGGTGAGGTCCTGCTTGCCAAAGCGGTAATACACTTCCGCGCCCTCGTAGCGCTGCTGGTGAAAGTAGGCGCGCAGGGTGCCGCGCGGGCGGCGGTGATAGAGGCCGGGCATGGTGTCGCCGTAGTCGATCGTGAGCAGGCGGGCCTCGCGAACGCCGGCGGCCCAGGAGGCGATCCATTCCGCCGCGGAGGTGTGCACTTCCACGCGCTGGCCTTCGGAAAGGGCATGATCGAAGGCGCTGCTCGTGGGCGGCGGGCGATCGATCGCGACTTCGACGACGCGACCGCCTTCGATGCGCACGCCGATCTCCGTCCATGCGCCGTCGCGACGCTCGAAGAGGCGGCAGGGGAAGGCGTCGATGAGTTCGTTGGAGAAAATGAGGGCGCGTCCGTCGCACGCGGCGAGGGCGGCGGGCATGGCCTCGTGCCACTGCACGCGGAACTGCGGGAGATTGCGCTGTTGCTCGGCGCGAAGGACGGGCGAGGTCTCGACGATGTGATACATGAGCCCGCGGCGGCGCCAGAGTCCGAGGCGGCGAAGGACGGTGCGGGCGAGCTCGCCGGTGCCGGCGCCGGCCTCGATGACGTGCCAGGGGCCGCGAGCGGGGAGGCGGTTCTTCCCGAGCCAGTGGGCCACGCCCGAGCCGAGCGCCTCGCCGAGGCTGGCGGAAGTGGAGAAATCGCCGCGGCGGCCGACGGTGCGGATGTTCCGCGCGTAGTAGCCGTGCTCGGGATGGTAGAGGGCCTCGCGGAGGTAGCGCTCGACGGGGATGGCGCCGCCGCATTCGGCCTGCAGTGCGAGGAGGAACTCGAGCGGGGCGCTCACAGCCGCACACGCTGGAGCAGCAGGGTTGTCTGCGAACTCAGCTCCACGGCGTTGCGGAGAAGATCGTGCCCGAAGCTGGCCAGGGTGACGCCTTCCGAGGCGGCGATGAGGAAGATCGCGAGGACGACGAGGTTCAGCAGATAGATGATGACGAGGGAATAGAAATTCCCGCCGTAGGTGAGATCGCTCTGGCCCTCGGGGATCATCCACACGGTGAAGGTGATGTGGAAGGCCCACGTGGCGCCGATGAGCATGTAGAGGATGGGGCGGAAGGGGGACATGTCCCAGAACAGGCCGGCGAGTCCGTAGATCGCGATGACGAGGAGGCTATAGATCGGGAAGAAATACGGCGCGAGGGCGATGGCGGTATTGATGCGGTCGGCAAGAATGTGGCCGCCCTGTGGCGTGATCTTGAGCGCGCTGACCTTGCCGCCGTGAAGGAGCACCCAAAGTGCGTGCGTGAGTTCGTGGCCGAAGACGTAGATCCAGAGCGGGCGGGGCAGGGCGAGGAAGGCGACGACCCAGAGGACGAGGCCGAGGCCGAAGAACCAGAATTCCTCGGTGGCCCAGAATTGCTCGTGCAACGTCGCGCGGGTGAAGGCCGTGAAGAAGGTCTGCGTGAGCACCCAGGCGGGTGGTAGCAGGAAGAGGCCGACGAGGAACTTCACCCACCGCGTGGGCACCGTGGCGGGGAGGGCGGGGGCGAGCGAAGCGTTGAGCTTCGCTCGCCGGCGATTCGGCGATCTGGATTTCCGATTTCGGATTGCTGAATCAGGCGTCCGACGGCCGCGCATGGCAATCCAAAATCGAGAAGCGGAAATCGAAGAAGGTCAGGCGCGGCCCATGTAGGAGCCGTTGCGGGTGTCGATGCGGATCTTTTCGCCTTCCTTGATGAAGAGCGGGACGTTGATCACCTTGCCGGTCTCGAGCGTGGCGGGCTTCTGCACGTTGTTCGCGCTGTCGCCCTTCACGCCCTCGGCGCTCTCGGTGACGGTGAGTTCCACGGTGGCGGGGAGCTCGACGCTGACGGGACGGCCCTCGATGTAGAGGACGTTCACCTTGAGGTTTTCGACGAGGTAGTCGCGCGCGTCGGTGAGGAGGTCGGCGTTGAGCGTGATCGTGTCGTAGGTCTCGGGGTCCATGAAATGGAAGCCCTGCGGATCGGAGTAGCTGAACTCGAGTTCCTGGTGATTCGTTTCGACGAGGTCGATCTTTTCGGTCGAGGAGAAGCGAATGTCGGCGGATTTGCCGGTGCCGATGTAGCGGACGATGACCTGCACGAACGCGCGGAGGTTGCCGGGCGTGCGGTGCTGGACGTCGAGGACGATGGCGGGGTTTCCGTTGTAGCGGATTGCCATGCCTTTGCGGAGGTCGTTTGCGAGTGCCATTTTTACAAAAAGTTGGGAGAGGTCAGTAGATAGTGGAGCGAAGGGGGACTGGCAAGCGCGGCGCGGCTTGCCCGGGGCCGGGGAGTGCGATATACCGCCGGGGATGAAGGCATTTCCCGTCGCCGGAGCAGGACTGGCGTTGATCGCCACGAGCGCGATGGCTCAGGAATTCGTGGCGCCGCAGTCCCGGCGGGACCTGCCCGTGGTGCAGCAGCCGACGATTGCGCCGCCGGTCACGACGGAGGGCATCGTGGCGAAGATCTTCAACGTGGAGAAGCCGTGGCAGCTCATCAACCCGCTTGCGCCGAAATCCTACGGAAACGGTGGCCCGAAGACGGTCTCCTACAGCGAGAACGATCCCGGCAAACCCAAGGGCTTCATCCTGTTCGGCATTGAATTCTGGTAGCGCGCCGGTCGTCGCGTTCTATTGCGCGACCTACCTGAAGCCGGAGATGCACCACATCCATCGGCAGATCCTCGCGGTGCAGGGCTGGGCGCCGTTCGTGCTCACGCAGAAGGTCGAGAACCGCGCGACGTTTCCGATCGATGCGCTGGCGGTGGTGCCGCGGTCGCCGTGGCGATTCGTTGGCCGGGCGATCGAGCGGAAGTTCACGCACGCGCCGTGGCAGATCAGTCGGGGCGAGGCGGCGCGGATGCGGACGGCGTTGCGGGAGAGTGGCGCGAAGGTGCTGCACGTCTTTTTTGGCAACGTGGCGGTGCATTTGCGGCCGCTTCTGGAAAGCGTCGACCTGCCGGTCGTGGTGTCTTTCCACGGCGCGGATGTGACCGGGGCTATCGCGACGCCGAGCTATCGCGCGGCGCGGGAGGCCGTCTTTGCCCGGGCGGCGAAAGTGGCGTGCCGAAGTGAGGCGCTCGCGGCCGATGTGCGGCGAATGGGCTGCCCGACGGAGAAGATCGTGGTCGTGCGCACGGCGCTGCCGGACCTGGAATTTCGCGAGCGAACCCTGCCGGCGGACGGGGCGGTGAGGCTCGTGCAGGCGTGCCGGCTGGTGCCAAAGAAGGGGCTGGCGACGAGCCTCGCGGCCTTTGGAGCGCTGGCGGCGAGGCATCCGAAAATGACGTTCGTGATTGCGGGCACGGGTCCGCTCGAAGGCGAGTTGCGCGACCGGGCCGAGGCGATGGAGCTCGCGGAGCGCGTGGAGTTCACGGGGTTTCTCGACCAGGCCGATCTCCGGGCCTTGTTGAACGAGGCGCATGTCTTTCTGCACCCGAGCGAGACGGTGAATGGCGATGTCGAGGGCGTGCCGAACGGTCTGCTCGAGGCGATGGCCATGGGACTGCCGGTCGTGGCGACGCGCCATGGCGGCATTCCCGAGGCTGTGGAGGACGGCGTTGACGGTCTGCTCTGCGCCGAGCGAGATGCCGAGGGAGTGACGGCGGCCGTGGAGCGATTGATTGGCGATGCCGGCCTGTATGCGCGCATCGCCGGGAGCGGTGCGGCGGCCGTGCGGGCGAAGTTCTCGCGGGACGCGGTGGGGGCGGAGCTTGGCGAACTGTATCGCGCGGTGAGCGGCGGCTAGTCCTTCGCCCTGGGGGCGATCGGCACGACGAGCACGGGCATGTGAGCGCGTTTCAGCACGCCGGTGACGACGCTGCCGGCGAAGAGGTGATAGAGCGCGCCGTGGCCGTGGGAGCCGAGGACGATGAGCGAGGCACCGTGCTGCGTGGCCTGGCTGACGATTTCGTCCGTCGCGAGGCCGATGGACGCGATGGTGCTGACGTTCTCGAGGCCGGCGGCGAGGCGATCGAGATGCGTGCGCTGGGCGGCGAGGTCCTCCTCGAGGATCGGCGGTGGCGCGGTCTCGAGC